>CAYJFN010000026.1:0-12422 GCA_964369325.1 uncultured Arcobacteraceae bacterium | reverse complement strand
CATCATTTGGAATCGTAAGTTCTCCTAAAAAATCGTGTTCTACTCTTGTTTCCATAAGAATCCTTCGTTTATAAAATTAACAAAAGTCTACTACTTAAAAACTAAAAAATTGCTTACTTTATTGTCATATATTTTATCTCATAATTATATTTTCCAAGAATACAAATTTTATTAATCTTAAACTAGATAAAATTTATTGAAAATTCAAATAAGCTTTATTTTAAAAATTCTTACTATAATTTTAAGTGACATGTATGTTACTTTATTTTAGGAGATTAGTATGAAAAAAATTATTGCTTTAATGTTGTTGGCAATTAGTATGTTTGCTGCAAATGTTGTACAAAAAGAGTCAAGTTTATCTTATGAAGAGACTTTAAAAAATATAGAGTCTTCAATTTTGGCTAAAAAATTGACTATTTTTGCTAAGTTAGACCATCAAAAAGCTGCAAAAGAAGCGGGTTTACAAATGAAACCAGCAACGGTTATTGTTTTTGGAAATCCAAACGTTGGAACATTGCTTATGAAGGATAATATGCAGTGGAGTTATGAACTTCCATTAAAAATTGCTGTTTATGAAAACAGCGATGGCAAAGTGATAGTTAGAGCGAGAGAGTTGACAGATGATATAAAAACTCAAAAAGAATCAAAAAAACTTGAGAATATAAATAAACTACTTAATAAATTGGTAAATGAAACTAAGTAATTTTATTTAATTTAGTCTAGCAAATCTCTCTGCTAGGCTTTTTATGTAACATTTTGCTAAAATATTGAAAAATTAAGAAGAAGCAAAATGTCATATAAAAATTGGTTTGAAGAACACTCAAATAAACATAAACAACTCATCAATAAGCTAAAAAATAAAACTGTTGATGAAATAATCGCATATTTTGATTTTGATAATATGAAAAAAAATGAGCCAGATTTTTGCTTTTTATACAAAGAAAATAAAAAGTGCCATGAAATAGAAAATTTAAATTGTTATTTATGTGCATGCCCAAATTTTAGATTTAATGATAATGGTTTAAAAAAAATAGATGAAAAAACTCTATTTTCTTACTGTAGTTTCAATAGTAAGTTCTCAAAAGAATTCGTTTTTGAAAACTCTGTCCATCAAGACTGTTCAGATTGTTTAATTCCACACAAAACTAAATTTATCAAAAACAATTTTAATCAAGAGTGGACAACAATTATGAAAGAGTGCGAAATAATCAGTTGAACCAAATTGTAAAGATGTTTTTATTATCTTTATTATTATATGTTAAATTGAAATTATGCATTTCTACAATAGTTTTAACTATATATAATCCTAATCCAAAGCCATCACTTCTTTTTTCTTCTTGAGAGAAAGGTTCTGTGTAGTAGTCAAGCTCATGTTTTAGTTTTTGCCCAAAAGAAATTATTTCGATTTTGTTTTTATTGGCAACTATAGTAACAATATTTTCTTTATTAAATTTAATAGCATTATCAAGAAGATTTTTTAAAACTATACAAAAAAGATCTACATCTACAAAAAGCTCAAAATCTTCAAACTCTTTTTTTATTGGTAAATTGTCATTAAGCATAATATTTTTTGTTAATATAAAAAGTTCTTCAAACGATATTGGTTCTTTGTGGATATTTAATATATTTGAAGAGATTTTTTCAACAACAGATAATTCTTTTATAATATTATTCATTCTTTCAAAAGCATTTTGTAAAATTTGTTTATCTTTTACATCTGGCATAGTTTCTGCAATAATCATTCCTTTTGTAATAGGAGTTCTAAGTTCATGCATCATATTTCTCATAAATAAATTTTTTGATTTAGATTGATTTCTGATTAGTTCAAGAGCGCCTGAAAATGTTTTTGCGATTTTTCCTATTTCATCATTACTTTGAATATCAATTTTTATATCTAGATTTCCTTGAGAGAACTCTTCAATTTGTCTATGTAGATGTTTTAAAGGAAGTATTTTTTTTCTTAAAATAATGTATAAAGCGTAAAAGATTATTAAAAAAACAACATAAATTATTGAAGCAACCACAAAACTATAGGGTTTTGGTTTTAAATCTTTTAACATCAGATTATAACTTAGCCTTTGTACATATATATAAAAATCATCGCCATCTTTGAAAACTCTTAATCTTCCAATAAAAGAGTCTTTTTGTAGTTCTAGTTTTGCGTTGTTGATGATTTTTAATTTTGTTTCTCTTTCTAAAATTTCTTCAACGCTAAATTGTAGATATAAAGAGTTCAATTCTTCTTGAGATGGAAATACTGTAAGATTTTGTAAAAATGACTCTGCTATTATATTATATCGTTGATGTTGGGCTATTTCATACTTTTGTTTGTTTAGATTTGTAAAATATAAAAAAGCTAAGGTTATCGCAAATAATGCAATTCCAAAGACAATTCTAATGAAAGTAGAAATAGATATGTTTTTCATGTTATTAGTTGGTAACCAATGCCTCTTACGGATTTGATATATGTTTGAGAGTCATCAATAGTAGATATTTTATTTCTTATTCTTGAAATCATCACATCAATATTTTTTAAACTACTTTCATCTTCAATATGAAAACTATCATAGATAAAATCTTCTCTTGAGACAACTCCACCTTTTCTTAAAATAAGTAATTTTAAAATATCAAACTCAGCCATTGTTAACTCTAGTAAACTACCTTTAAAAAAGATTCTCATATCATCTTCTTTTAGTAAAAATATAGCTGGAGTTTCTTCTTTTTGCTCACCTTGACTCCTTTTTAAAATAGCTTTAATTCTTGCGCTTAGCTCTCTTGGATTATAAGGCTTTGGCAAATAATCATCAGCACCTCTTTCTAATCCCATAACTTTGTCTAAAATATCATCTCTAGCGCTTGTTATAATAATAGGTATTTTTGAGCATTCTCTAATTTTTGGAATTAATTCTAAGCCATCAATTTCTGGTAGAGTTAAATCTAAGATTAAAAGTTTGTAGGAGTCATCATTTTTAATCACAGATAGCCCTGTATATGGGCTATCATAATTTGTAACATCTAAATCAAATGAGCTTAAATATCTAGTAACTATATCTGCAAGTTCTAAATCATCTTCTATCATTATTATCTTAGTAATGGGAAACTCCTTTATTTGATTACAAATAGTATTGTTTGACCAAATCTATTAACATAAACTCTTTTTGATGTGTTTTTATATTTTTCAACTGCAGTTGCAATATCATTTAGTTTTTTTATTTCTATATCTTCAATTTGGATTATAACATCACCTGCTTGGAAACCAACTTTTTCTGCTGTACTTTTTGGTTCAACATCTTTAATCATAACTCCATCTAAGTTTCTAGGAAGTCTATATTGTTTGATAACATTTTCATCGATTTGAGTAAGTTTTAATCCACCTAGAACTGTGTCATCATTTGCTATAGCATTGTTTACACTTCTATCAGATAAAACAATTACTAAAGTCATATTCTTTTTGTTTCTTTCAATTTCTAAAACAATTTTCTGATTTGGTTTAAATTCTCCAATTGTGTTTTGTAAATCAACTCTATCTTTGATTAGTTTGTCATTGATTTTATAAATTAAGTCTCCTCTTTTTAGTCCATATTTTTCTGCAGGAGTATCTTTTTCTACATCAAGAACTAAAGCTCCTTCTTTTTTGTTGTAAACTTTTTGAAGTTCTGAGCTTAAATCTTCAATAACTACACCTAGATAACCTCTTGTAACTTTTCCATCTTCAACAAGTTTGATCACAACATTTTTCACCATATCAACAGGAATCGCAAATCCAATTCCATCATTTCCACCACTTCTTGATAAAATTGCAGAATTAATCCCAATCAATGCACCTCTTGAATCAACCAAAGCACCACCTGAGTTTCCTGGATTTATAGAAGCATCTGTTTGAATGAAGTTTTCGTATCTATTAATACCAACTCTATTTTTATTTAAAGCAGAAACAATTCCTTGAGATACTGATTCTCCTATTCCAAATGGATTACCAATAGCAAAAATCACATCTCCAATTTGTAAATCTTTAGAGTGACCAAAAACAATTGGCTTAAGATTTTTAGCTTCTATTTTAATAACTGCAATATCTGAATCAGCATCTTTACCAACAACTTTTGCCACATATTCAGTTTTGTCTCCTGAAATTGTTACAGTAACTTCATCTGCATTATCAACAACGTGATTATTTGTTACAATGTATCCATCATTAGAAATAACTACTCCAGAGCCAAGAGATCTTTGAACTCTATTTTGGTTAAACATATTGCCACCAAAGTTATCTCCAAAGAATCTTTTAAATATTGGGTCGTTGAACATTTGTGAAGGAATGTTACTATTTGCACTAATATGTTTTTTAGTTGAAATATTTACAACTGAAGATATAGAATCTTTTACTACGTTATGAAATGATAAGATTTGTTCAGAAGAGTTTGGAACAACTCTATGAGGATTTTCTTTAAGTGTATTAAATTTGATTGTTTCTGCATATAAGTTTGCAGATAAAACACATGTTGCTAAAAGTATGATTTGTTTACTTTTTATTGAAATCATTAATATCCTTTGTTAATTAATTGTAAATAGAATTATAACACCTATGAATAAACTACAAATCAACGAAAAATTAATCAAAAGTTAATAAGAGTACACATAGTTTGTGTACTCTAAACTAGTTAAAGATCAGTTTTTAAAACTGCTCCGTTGCTTGCATTTGTCACTAAGCTCCTATATTGCCCTAACCATTTAGATTTAAGAGGTTTTTTAAGTGGTTTGAAGTTCGCTTTTCTTTTTTCAATCTCTTCATCATTTAAATTAACACTTAAAATATATTTATCCACGTCAATATGAATTTCATCTCCATCTTCAAGTAAGCCAATCATACCACCTTCAGCTGCTTCTGGACTAACATGCCCAATAGAAGCTCCTCTTGTTGCCCCACTAAATCTCCCATCAGTAATAAGTGCAACTTTATCCCCTAAGCCCATTCCCATAATTAAACTAGTTGGGCTTAGCATCTCTTGCATACCAGGACCCCCTTTTGGACCTTCGTATCTAATTACTACTACATTCCCAGCTTTTACTTTTCCACCAATAATTCCTTCAATAGCTTCAGGTTGACCATTGAAACAAACAGCTTTTCCTGTAAAAACTCTATCTCCTGTAATACCAGCAGTCTTTATAACTGCACCTTGCTGCGCTAAGTTACCATATAAAATAGCAAGACCACCAACTTGAGAGTAAGGATTGTCAATAGTGTGAATAATATTTGTATCTGTAATTTTTGCATCTTTGATTTTTTCTAAAACACTTTCTCCAGAGATTGTAAGGTTATCTAATAAAATATCATCACCTCTTTTTGTCATCTCTTTCATAACAGCATTCACACCACCAGCTTTGTTTATATCTTCCATATGAACAGTTGTTAAACTTGGAGAAATTTTTGCAATATGTGAAACTTTTTTTGAAATGCTATTAATATCTTCTAAGTTAAAATCAACTCCTGCTTCTTTTGCAATAGCTAACATATGTAAAATAGTATTAGAACTACCTCCCATTGCCATATCAACTGCAAAAGCATTTCTTACAGCTTTTTCATTTAAAATATTTTTTAGTTTAAACTTTTGCGTAAGTGCTTCATCTTTAGCAATTTCGCAAATTCTTTTAGCAGCGCTTCTATATAATTCTTCTCTCTCAGGAGTTAGTGCTAAAATAGTCCCATTTCCAGCAAGTGCTATTCCCATAGCCTCCATAAGTGTGTTCATAGAATTTGCAGTAAACATACCAGCGCACGAACCACCACTTGGACAAGCGTTACACTCAATATCCTTTAACTCTTCATCACTAATTTGACCAGCTTCATGTTTCCCAACGGCTTCAAATGCAGTAGCTAAATCAATTGGAGTACCATTTTTTGTATGACCTTTTTTCATAGGTCCGCCACTTACAAAAATAGTTGGTACATCAACTCTTAATGCTCCCATAATCATACCTGGAACTATTTTATCACAGTTTGGAATAGCTATCATAGCATCTAATTTATGGGCATTCATAACAGTTTCTATAGAGTTTGCAATAATCTCTCTACTTGGAAGTGAAAAAAGCATTCCATCATGTCCCATTGCAATGCCATCATCAACACCAATAGTGTTAAACTCAAATGGAACACATCCATTTGCACGAATTTCATCTTTAATAATACTTGAAACTTTATCTAAGAAAAAGTGACCAGGAATAATCTCGATAAAAGAGTTTGCAACTCCAATAAAAGGTTTGTCAAAATCTTCATCTTTAAGCCCAGTAGCTCTTAACAATGATCTATGAGGAGTTCTATTAAATCCTTTTTTAACTTCATCACTTCGCATTAAAAATCCTTAAGTTGGTATAAATTTTAATGATTATATCAAAAAAAGAAAAAAAATTTATTAAAACTCTTGACAAATATCTTTTTTTTAAATATAATTCCACTCCATTTTAAGTAGAAGCTTAAAATATAAGTGCGAGTGTGGCGGAACTGGTAGACGCGCGGGACTTAAAATCCCGTTCCCGTTTGGGAGTGTGAGTTCGATTCTCACCATTCGCACCACTTATATTTAATGTAGAGAGTTGACAGAGTTGGTCGATTGTACCGGTTTTGAAAACCGGCGAGGTTCACGCCTCCGGGGGTTCGAATCCCCCACTCTCTGCCATTAACTAAATCAATTAAATATTATCTTAAAGTTGGAGCCATAGCAAAGTGGCTAATGCATTGGATTGCAAATCCTTGATCCTCGGTTCGACTCCGAGTGGCTCCTCCAAAACTCCTTTTAAACCAATCTAAATTAATCCAAAAAACCCCTAAAAATCAAACTTCTTTGAGTGCAGGTTGTGATTTAATCTATCTTGATAAAAATTTCACTGATTGTTTCTTCCTGTATTAATAAGTGTTTATCAAATTTCAATACAGGGACAAATTGTGTGTAAAGTTTATTTAAGTAATATGTATAAAATATTTTTTCTAGAAAGTCTTCAATGTTATGTTCTGAAGGATTAAATATAAGTTTTATCCATTTTGATTTTGGAAAGGTATATATTGGCATATTTTCTTTTGCATTTATTTTATTTTTCAATAAAAAACAAAGCTTGTTTGGCTTTGTTAGATTTGTGTACATTAAAAGTTGCGAGTAGTTCTCATCAAAAGTATTAGGAAAATGTTTCACTAAACTCTCTTTTATTTCTAACGAATTGTTTTTGCTATTATCGTAATCTAAATATAGTATAGAAAATTCTTCTAATTCGATGATACTTTGCTCATTAAGTGGTAGTAGTAAAGATTCATTATGCTTTTTAATTAATTCATTTCTGTAACTTAGTGGTGCTTGATTCAATTCTTTTTCAAAAAATCTTGTAAAAGATTGGCTGTATGAAAAACCACAAATTTTGCCAATAGTATTTATATTTTGATTGGAATATTTTAGTAAAAAGAGACTCTTTTGTAATCTTTTAGTTTTAATATAATTACCTATAGTTGTATTCATATATTGCTTAAAAATACGTTGAAGATGAAATTTTGAATATCCAGAAACGGTTGAAAGTTTGTCAATGTTTAAGTCCTCATCATCAATATTATTTTCAATATGAAATAATAATTTCTCTATATAAGAATTAAAAAATTTATTCTCTACATCAGTTGTTGTATCATCAGTATTTTGCATATCTGTAATGTCTTGAATAGACAAAAAAAATCCATATTTGTCAACTTCTAATAATACGGGATTTATTGTTAAGTAATAAATCTTATTAAATTTATCCTTGTAAGTAATAAATTGCAATATCTTTTCGTTAGCTGATTTTATAATTGCTTCTTTTATAGCTGTTTTACATGGTTTTTTAATATTTTCTGAGTTTTCGAAAAATGAGAAAATATCTTTATTTGGTAAATAATTGTCTGAAATCTTGTTTGCTAATTCATTTAAAGATACAATATTTGTTTCCTCATCATAAAGAATAAAAGCATTTCTTTCATGTTTTAACATATATTCGTTTAGAAAGTCTCTTTGCTCTATAATATTTTTTTCAAATTTCCAATTTAATTTTATATAATATTTATTAACATAAATAAAAAATAACAAGAATGTGCCAACTATAATTATGTTAATTAATATTAGTTTATAAAGAGTTTTATTATGGTAAGTAGTTTTATCATTTTGCAATAAAAAAGACCAATTAGTATTATCAATTTTGATTAAATTATATTTATTTTTATCAAATAAAAACTCTTTATCTTTTGTTGAAGTTGCCAGTAAGGTATCATTTTCAAATAAATATAATGCTCTATCATAAGTTTTAAGATATTCTTCTATTATTAAAAGTGGTTGTCCTCCACATAGAACTCCTGATTGTTTTAAAATATTAATCGGAGTACAAATTGAGACTGCTGGTAAATTTAGTCTTAAACTTTTATAATTACTAGTAACAATAGTTTTATTTGCGTTTATTGTTTCTATAAACCATGATCTTTTTGTAGGATCATAATTATCAGGAATATGGAAATTGTCTTCAGAGATATAAAAATTTTTATCTAAGGTTCCAATAATAATATATGGAAAAGATTTCATTGTTTGAATGTCTGACAAAATATTTTCTAAGTCATTTTTATCTTTTATGTTTTTATGTCTCTCAAGATACGCTTTAATTGATTCAATTTGATTAAATTTATTACTTATCATTGTATTAAGCTTATCTTTTACATTTAAAGTGATGTTGTTTTCATAGGAAATTGATTTATTTTCAAATATATAGTAATTTGAAATATTTTGCACAAAGATAAATAATAAAAATATAAGAATGTAAATCACTAAAATATGACTCATTTTTATTTTACTTATCTTCTTTCTCATCACTTCATAGTAACATAAAAGTTATAAAAATTAACATAAAATGCTAAAGCAAAATATATAGCATTATTTGTTTATATGTGAATTTATAATTACTATAAAATGACATAATCAATATCAAATTGATATAAAGTTTAAAGGAGTTTGAAATGATTGAATCTAGACGTAATGCAATAAAAACATTTAGCATTATAGCTTCTGGTTTTTTGTTCGGTAGTTCTTTTCTTCAAGCAAAAATGTTAGAGAAGGATGTTCCACATTGGGACGAAATCTGGGATGGAATTGTTGTTGGCAGCGGATTTGCAGGTAGTTCAGCAATGCTTGAAATGCTTAACCATGGAATGAGCAAAGTATTAATGATAGATAAAATGGCATATTTGGGAGGAAACTCAAGCATTAGTGGAGGCTCTATGGCTGTTTCTGTTACTGATATGCAAGAAAAAGACAATATAAAAGATAATCATGAATTGCACATAAAAGATACTCTTGTAAGTGGGCATAATTTGAATGATCCTGAAATGGTTAAAATAATGGCTTATGAAGGTCCGGAGTCGTTTAATTGGTTAAGAGATAATGGAGTTTCTTTTAAGTGGGTTAAAAGAAGTGGTGGACATAGTGTTCCTAGAAGTCATGTAAGTGGGGCAGGTTCAAATATCGTAATTCCATTACAAAAAAAGATAAAAGATTTGGGTGGTGTTATTAGAACTAGAGTTATTATGGATGAAATTATCTACAATGATAAAGATGAAGTTGTGGGAATGAAAGTAAGAGAAAAATATGAGTTTATTTATGATATTAAGGTTGATGAATCAACAAATAAAACAGGAATCGTAAAATACTACAAAGTAAATGCAGGGATAGTTTTAGCAACTGGTGGTTTTGGAGCAGATCTTAATTTTAGACTTAAATTTAATCCAAATCTAACAGCAGATGTTCCTATGACAAATCATTTAGGAGCAACAGCATATACTATCAAAAAGTTAATAAATGACGATGTTGATATGGTTGATTTGGAATATATTCAACTTATGCCAGTAACTTCTGCTGATGAAAATAGCTTTGGGTTTGGCTATAGAATGATTACTAGAGGATACGGGTATGGAATTATGGTAAATCCAAAAACTGGTAGAAGATTCGTTGATGAAATTGCTGATAGAAAAGTAAAATCTGATGCAATATTTGCTATGAATGAAAATGGTACTAATCTCCCAATCTTAATTATGGATATAAATGGAACAAAAAGTGTAAATATGATGGATTTGCAAAGAGGAATAGAAGCAGGTGCTGTATTCCAATTTGAAACACTAGATGAATTATGCGATAGATTTAAAATTAACAAAGAACCATTTTTTGATGAAGTAAAAAAGTTTAACTCTTATGTTGAAGCAGGACATGATCCAGAATTTGGAAAAACTTTTTCTTTGTATAAAGGTAAAAAAATCAAAATAGAAGATGGACCATTTTTTGCAGCCCGTCCAGCTCCAAAAATTCATCATACTATGGGAGGAGTAAGAACAACTACTGATTGTGAAGTTTATAGCAGAAAAACTAAAGATATTATAGGTGGACTTTATGCTTGTGGAGAGCTAACAGGTGGAAGACATGGTTACAACAGACTTGGTTCCAATTCGGTTTTGGAATGTGTAATTTTTGGAAGAAAAGCAGGAATTGCCATTGCAAAAAGATTTAGAAATAAATTGGAGGCTTAAAATGAAAATTATTACTGGAATAGTAGTTGCACTAATGGTACTTTTAGGTATTCTTTTTGCACAAGACAATGTAAAAACAGCAGTAAAAACAGAAAATAAAGTAGTTGCATTAGACAAAAACAATTACCCAATTAATGGAATACATAAAACATTGAATTTGGCTTGCACAGATTGTCATTTAGAAAAAAATGAAAGTGATTATTCAAGTGCTATGAGTACATCATGTTTTAATTGTCATGGAAGTTATGAAAAATTAAAAGAAGCTACTGGACATCTAGGACACAATAATAATATTCATGCAGCTCCACATTTTGGATCTTTAGATTGTGATATGTGTCATAAGGCTCATAAACCAACTGTTAATTTTTGCGTAAGTTGTCATGGGCAAGAAACTATGAAATCATTAATAGTTAAATAAGCAGGAGGGTGAAATGAAAAAAATAATTTTAATTATAGCAGTCACGGTGGTCAGTACACTTATTTTAACTTGGGGTGGACATGAAGTTGTTGTACAAACAGGAAAAGCTCCATTTTGTGGCTCATGTCATGCTTGGGATGGAGAAATTGCCCAAACAAATATAAATGATAATGTACATGGTGCAAATAATGCAAGAGGGATAGTTGTTAAATGTGTAGATTGTCATTTACCTCATAGCTCAATGGTAGCATATTTAGGAGTTAAAGCAAAAAATGGAATAGCTGAGGCATATACAACTTTAACTAAAGATCCAGCTGAAAAAGATTGGCTTAAAGATAGGGAAAGTGCAAGAGAAAATTACACTTACGATAGTGCTTGTGTTAGATGTCATGAAAATGCTGTAAATGAAGTTAAATTAAAAGAAACTTTTAGTGCAAGTGCTTCTAAAATGCATTTGAAATATTTAGAGTTTAAAGATACTGATAATCAAATGAAATGTACAAGTTGTCATAAGTATGTTGGACACAAAAACTTAGGAAATCTTTTATTTGAGCAAAAATCTAAAGTTCCAACCACTTGGGAGGAATGGGAAAAACAAAGAGAAGAATTACTAAAAACAAACGAAAAAATGTACAGATAATTTATAAACCAAGAGACGGGTGTCCACACACCCCTTCCTAAACCAAACCTAAACAGGTTTGGTTTTTCTTTAAAAACTATTCTACTTCAAGTATTCAAAATACTCCTCTCTTGAAATTTCATAAGCTCCAAGTGACTCTAAATGTGCGTTGTGTACTTGGCAATCTATCAAAACTATACCATTTTCTTTTGCTTGATTACATAAATGATAAAATGCAACTTTGGAAGCATCACTTACTTTGCTAAACATAGATTCTCCAAAAAATATATCATCTATTAAGACACCATACAAGCCGCCAACAAGTTTATCATCTAAATAAGTTTCTATAGAAAAAGCATATCCAAGTTGATGCAAGTTTGTATATGCTTGAATAAAGTTTTCATCTATCCAAGTACTATCTTCATGCTTTCTTTTTATATTTGAACAGTTTTTTATAACTTCTGTAAAGTTTTCATTGGATTTTACAATAAACCCCTTGTTTAAAATAGATTTTTTTAGACTTTTTGATACTTTTAGTTCATCTGGTTTTAAAACCATTCTTTTTTTAGGGCTAAACCAATGGATATGATTGTATTCATCAATAAACCAAGGAAATATTCCGTTTGCATATGAGTTAAGAAGTCTTTGTGGGTGAAAATCTCCGCCAATAGCTACTAAGTCATCATTCATCATATCTAGCGTTGGAAAGTCAAAATTTTCAAAATCTAGTAAATAGATTTTATGTTCATCATCAAGTAATTTCATGAGAAATAGTATCTTAGACTTACTAAAATAGTTTTTAAACATAAAACTCCCTTCTT
>CAYJFN010000025.1:0-13028 GCA_964369325.1 uncultured Arcobacteraceae bacterium | reverse complement strand
ACTATATCCCACTCTAGTGGGACAAATATGCAGTCGTCAAAATCGGAGCGTATGGGTTTTATAGCGTTAAAAAATCCTTCGTAGCTCCAAGTTTTTGCATACTTTTATAAAAAAGTATGGGATTTGCAACTTTTGAAAAGTTGAAGTTTAAACTATAGAAAAAGTAAAGAATGGACTTGTCCATTAGGAAAAATAAGTATATCAAAAGTGTTAATTAATAATGAACACTTATTTTAAAAGTAGCTTCAAACTCTTAACATTAAAAAGTTTTAAATTTTCACTTTTTAGTGTTTTAAACTCATTTGTATAGCCATTTTTAGCAAAAAATACAAAAATATCTGGCGTGACATCTATATTTTTACAATCTTCTTGAAGCTTTATAAGTTCACTTTTTTTAATCTTTTTATCACTATATTTGCAATTACCTACAACTATTTTTCCTGATTTTGTTTTAGCAACTAAATCTATTGTTGTAGTTTCATTCCAGTATTTACCACTAACTTTTATTTTATCATCTTCAAAAAAGTCTATTAAAAACTCTAGTGCTAACTCTTCGAAGATAAAATCGCTAAACTCTGCTTTTCTGTTGTTATATAAAGTATAAAACTCTTCATAATTTCCCTCTTTTATGCCTTTATAAATTGGAGAAATAAACGCAAACCAAAATCTTAAAAACGGTGCAGTAAAAAGAAGTTTCTTATTTGTTTTATTCTCACCTCTTTGATTTAGTGCAAAATGGCAAGAAGATTCTATTTCAATTATCTCTTTTTCAACTAAGTTTTCAACACATTTACTTCCCTCTTCAAAACTTACATGAGCTTTTTTAAAAGCAGTTTGCATATTTCTATTTCCAAGTGCTATTCCACTTAAAACAGCATGGTCAACACTATATCCTCCCGTTAAAGAGTTTATCTCTTTTCGTAAAATAGAGTATCTATCAAGTAAAAAAGTTTTTATTAGCTCTTCGAGTGGTTTGCTGACATCTATTTTAATTTCTAGCCCACCAAAGACTGTAAAGTATTCAATGGCTTTTTGCATATCCGTAATGTTGTTTTTTGTACAAAAATCTTTAAACTGTTTTTTTGTTGAGAGATGAATTGAAATTATGGGAAATCCTTTTGATGTTTGTAGTTTTATATAAATATTTTGAAAATTATACTCTTATTTGTTAATATCTTTGATAAAAAGGGTATAATTCCAAAATATTTTAAAGGATAAAAAGATGAATGAAGAAATATCACAAGAACAACTTGAAATTCAAGTTGAACAAACAAAAATAGTAAAAAAAAGAAAACCTAAAAAAACAGAAGAAAAAAGACCAAAACTAAGCAAGAAGAAAAAGGCTAGATTAGTTCTAAAAAAAGCAGCAAAAAAACACAAAGAACAAAAGAAAAAACAAGCAAAGAAAAAAGCAAAAAGAACTAAAAACAGAGTTTAATTTTTTAAAGTGGAAGTTGTTAAATAGGGCAACACCCACTTTATTTATTAAAGTAAGAGTAAATTACTTTTGTTTTTTAGGAGCAAGCACTTTTCTAGAAGCTTGTTTTGATTTTTTTAGATTGTACATAATTTGATCTGCTTCTTTTATCAACTCTTGTACACTATTTTGCTTATCTTTATCAACAAATAAAAATCCATAACTAATAGAAGTACTATAAGGTTTTTCATATGTATTTTTAATCTCTTTAATTTGTCTATCTAAAAAAACTATTTTACTAAGCCCATCATAGTGCTCTTTAGCACGCCCAACTACTAAAAACTCATCTCCTCCAATTCTTGAAACAGTGTCATCTTTGAAAATAGTAAGTAGTTCAGATGCAACTTTTTTGATATAAAAATCACCTTCATCATATCCATAAGTATCATTTGCAAATTTTAGTCCATCAAAATCAATATATATAATAAAAAAAGTCTCATTTGTAGCAGTTAAATCAAAAATTCTTTTTTCTGCTACGCTTCTTACATATGTTTGTGTTAAATCATCAATATTTATTTGTTTTTCAAGATTTATAATATTATTTTGTTCTTCTTGAGTTTGTTTTGCAATATGACTGAACTTCGTAGCAGACAGCTGTAAGTTTGCAAAAATATATGAGCATATCATAACCAAGAAAAATAGTAAAAGGCTATATATAGATACTTTCATTAAAATAGGAGTAACTCTTAGAGTTTCATTATCTGTATAAAGTACAAAGCTATAAACTGTAAGATTTACATAAACTGCAAGCATCATAATTGTTGCAAAAGTTAAAGATTTTTTATCTGATAAAAGTGTATCCATTACCCCATTTGTAATGATTTTTTTTACACTAGGAATACGTAAAGTTGAGATTAAAAAAGTAAGCATCATAATATATTCACGATTACTTTTGTCACTGATAATTTCTACAATAGTTTCATCTTGAACAAGTGAAAAAATTGCAATTAAAAGAATTTTTGTTGCAAAAAAGTTTACAGCATATGTAAGTGTACCAAATAGGTTTGATAAATGTCTTTTTGTAAAAAATACATACATACAAAGACCAAAGGTAACTATGTATAAAACCATTATTAAAAATTCATACTTAAAGCTTAGAACATAAGTAGGCAAAATAAATAAATATGAGTTTATCATTGAAGTTATGAAAAATAGTGTAAATGTACTCTTTTTTTGAAAAATATAACAGCTATAATAAAATGCAACATAGTTATATGTTAAATATAAAAGTACTAAAATAATGAAATTCATACTCATACTTTTTTTGCCTTGTCATAAAATTTTTGTTTGTCTTCTCTCATTAAGTCGTCAGATAATTTTAATAAAGAGTCTACTGTTAAATCTTTTAATTCTTCATTTACAAAAATTGCTCCTATGCTAACATCAATTAAGAATTCTTCTATTTCATCTTGAAGAGATATATTTTCACGAATTCGATCAACTATAAAAGGTAAGTCATCTTGCTTTAATTCTTCTAATACAATCAAAAATTCATCTCCTCCTAACCTTGCAGGAGAATCTGTTTCTCTAATTGAAGAGTTTATAGCAATAACAGCTCTTTTTATATACCTATCTCCCGCTTCGTGGCTATAGTTATCATTAACATATTTTAAAGCGACTAAATCAATAAATATTAATCCAAAAGATTGTTTACGATTTTGCAAAAGCTTTTCTAATTTTTCATATGCAAAAACTCTATTGAAAATGCCTGTAAAATCATCTGTATATATTTTATTTTTAATTTGTTTCTTTTTTTCAACAAGAGAGTTAAAAATTACCTGAGCTTCATCAGATTTTCTCTTATAAACATGAAGATTTATAAATTCACTTGCAAATAAAAATAAATAGTAAAAAACTACTGCAGAAAAAAGTGTTGAAGAAACACTTAACAACACTTGATCAATAGATATTGACTCAGTTATAAGAAAATATGAGTCAAAAGCTATATACATAGTAAGTAAAAATGCAGTGATTGTAACAAACTCAGAATAAATTTTTGTTTTTGATAATTTTATTATATCTTCATATGGAATAAATTTTTTAAAAATTTCTAATACAAGATATAAAACAACATAAGTAAAAAAAACAACTGTTAAGTAAAGTTCTTCTGAGGAAACAATCGAAACAGGGTCAATGTTTGAAAAGTATGAAAAAAGAATAATTGTTAGTATTTTCATAGAACTTAAATGGAAAGTTAAAACACAGGCCCCAAAAATAAGCTGTCTAAAACTAGATTTTGAAACAATATAAAATTCAATTGTTAAAACAACTATTAATATTGGGTATAAAAAAAGATGTGGAAATTTTAAAAATGAGTAAATAACTAGCGCAGAAGAGTTTATAAAAGCAATGGTTGTAATAACAACTATATTATTCATTGGGTTGTCTAAAATTTTTGTAGCAAACTTAAAAACAGTGATTTGATATATAAAATACATTGCTACGCCTAATATGGCAAAAACATTTAGTAGTGTCAAAGTTATATTTCCTTTGTATTATTATACATAATCTACTATTATACCATAAAATTAGTTAAATAATTTTTCTAAGAAGATAATTATTATATTTTTTGAGAATTAATAATTTTTATTAAATAATAAAAAATTTTGTTAAAATAGCTCTTGTGGGTTTATATGAGTACTATTTTTTGTAGCTTGAATAGTTAGTATATCATCAACTCTGCCAACTACGTACCCTTTTTTTATCCACTTACCAACTTTAATAGTAGGAGAAATTTGGTCTAAATGAGAGTAAATCGTATGTAAACCATTACTGTGTTGTATAATTACAACATTTTCAAGCATACCAGAGTCTTTTTTTGCATAAACAACTTTCCCATTTAAAACATTATAAACTTTAGCTTGTTGTTCTTTTGTTTTTAAAATTACAGACTCGTTAAAAAGTTCTATTTTATAAACAGGATCAAAATATTTCCCAAATTTTTTAGATATTTCATAAGATTTAAGTGGAGCAATTGTTTTTGCTCCTTTATACTTTCCTATTTTAATACCTTTTGTTGAAGAACCAAGCATCCTAACTTCTATATCAATATTATTGGCAAATTTTTGTTCTGTAGTTTTGCCTTTTGTTTGTGCTTCTTGTTCTCTTTTTTGTTTTTCTAGTGCAAGTTGTTTTTGTCTATCTTGCTCTTTTTTTATCTCTTCTTGTTTTAAAATATTTAATTTTCCTAATAATGAAGAGAGTGATTTTTGTTTTTTTATACTTTGTTTTAGTTCATTTTGATACTCAATATGTTTTTTTTCTAAAGAGGCAAGACTGTTTTTTTGTTTTTGTTGAAGAAGAGCTAATGCTTCTTTTCTTTTAGTTTCAACTTCAATAAACTCTTTTAAGTTTACAATCTCTTTTTCATTGTTCTTTTTATTTATATTAATATCTTGATACTCTTTGTTTAATTTGCTTATTTCTTCTTTTGTGTTTGAAGATAAAACTTTATAAATTTCACTATCGACTATTTCCTCAAATGATTCTTTTGAAGCAACTTCTAATGCAAAAGACCAAGAGAAATTCTCTATTATGATATTTATTAAATTTTCTTCATTTTTTTCTTTTTGTTTTTCTATATCAATAGCTTTTTGTTCCAGTAAATTTAGTTTTATTTCTGTGCTACTAAGCTTCTCTTTTTGAGTAGTAATTACACCATTTAAAATTTCTATTTTGTCATTTATTTTTTTAAGCTCACTTGACTCTGAACTAATTTGTTTAGACAAGGAGTTAATCTTTGCTTGTGTTTGTCTATTTTGTCTTTTGTTCTTTTCTAAATCTTTTTTGTTGCTACTTATTTGAGCATCAATATTTTTTGCAAAAGTATTTATACTAAAAAGTAAAAAGATTGAAAAAAGAAGTGTTTTAATCATGATTTAATTTTATACTTAAATAAAACACCAATAATTGTGGTGATTGAAATTAACATAGACAATGCAAAAAGATATACAAACTCTATATTTAGTGTTGTATCTATTTCTATAATCGAATGTAATTCAGGTGGGAAAATCATAGTAAGGTTTTGGAATACAAAAACTAAAAGTCCACTGACAATAATAAAAGCTATAACAGCAGCAAAAAGTGCATGGCTAATTACTGTTGAAGCACTGTACAAAATAGAAGCACCATGAAGCTGCATAATTGCAATTTTTTCTTGCTGTTCATAAAACCAAATTTGAATCTGTTTAGAAAATAAAATTATAGAAAAAAGTAGTGATATGATAAAAAATACAATAATTATATTTTGTGTTAACACTAATAGTGAGAATATTTTATTGTGGTCTTTAGAAAATATTTCAATTCTATTAACATTTGGTATTTGATTTAACTCTTTTTTAATTACTTCAAGTTGAGAGCTTGTTGGAAAACTCTCAAGATGTAAAGTATAAAAAAATGGCAATCTTTGTTTTAGTAAAAACACAGAGTTTTCAGACAAAGAGCCTTTGATTTTTGAAATAAGTTCATCTTTATCTAAAGTTACAATCTTTTTTACTTCAATTCCAGCAAGAGAATTTATATCATCTTTTTGTAATTGTGTATTTGTAATAACAACAATAGAATAGTCATCAGCAATTTTTGTTTCATAGTTTTTTATAATTTCTTGCATAAACATATACATAGAAAAAGTAATTAAAATTATACAAAGAGGTATTACAAAAGAGAAGATATTTTTAGCTGACTTCATAAATAACTCCATCTTCTATTGAGAGTTGCCTAAATGCTATACCAAAATTTTTTGGTACATGGTGAGTTACAACAACTATAGTAATACCTAATTGCTCATTTGCATTTTTTAATAAATTCCAAACTAAATTAGCAGAAGAGTCATCTAAGTTTCCTGTTGGTTCGTCTGCAATTATTATTTTTGGATTATGCGCTAAAGCCCTTGCAACTGCAACTCTTTGTTGCTCTCCACCACTAAGTTGACTTGGGTAAAATCCTTCTCTATGGCTTAATCTTACATGTGTTAATAGCTTTATAGCTTGTTGCCTTGAAATATCATTTGAATAGCCATTTATTTTAAGAGGCAGCATTATATTTTCTTCAATAGTCCAATCTTGTATAAGTTTATAATCTTGGAAAATTACACCAATATTTTTTCTAACATCTCTTAAAGTTTTGCTAGATGGATTTGCAATATCTTGGTTGTCTATTAGTAGTTTCCCATGCTTTAGATTAATTGCACCATAAAAAGATTTTAACAGTGTTGATTTTCCACTTCCACTTGCACCTCCAATAAATACAAATTCACGAGGTTTAATTTGGAAGTTTCCTTTTTTTATAATAAATCTATTTTCATCATAAGATAGATAAATATCTTTAGCATTAATCATTGCAAAAAATCTCTTTTAGTTTGTTGTGCGCATTTATATTTGCACTTGTGGGAATAGGATTACCTTGATAGTAGCTTACAACTCCATCTTTTATAATTAAATATTTATTTAATGGCTTGTTAAAGCTTCCTAATGTAAGCTGCACTAAACCACTATTTTCATCTAAATCAAATATATCTTCAAAATGAATTACAAAATCTTTTTCAACTATAGCAGTTGTTGGAATATTTTGTTTAAATTTTTCAAAATCAATTGTTTTGTTAAAACTAAAATCTTTTTGTAGTTCTATTTCTTGACTATCTTCATTAACTTGTAAAACTACATCATAAATATTTTTACCTTGTCTTTTCCACCTGTCTTCATACTTACTTGAAACTTCTAAATCTTTATTTATATCAATTGTTATTTTACCTTTTGGTAAATTTGTTAAAAGCTGCGTACAATAGTCAAAATATTTTCTACTATCAGTTCTAAGTTCAAGCGTTCCATCAATTTTTAATATTCTAATAGCTTCATTTATAAACTCACTACTATAAACTCTTCTATGTGGTTTTTTGTCCCAAGGAACTGGAAAATGAACAAAAATTTTACTAACACTATTTGATTTTATGAATTCCATAAAAAGTCTTGCATCATAGTTAATTGCTACAATATTTGTAATATTTTGAAGTTTTACTTGTTTAAGCATTTGTTCAATTGAAGGAGTGTGAATTTCAAGACCAATAAATTGTACATTTGGATTTGCTTTTGCTTGGTGTAGTAAATGTCTACCACTCCCAAATCCTATTTCTATTTGAATTTCTTTTGTTGTTTCAAACTCATTTACAAAATATTCAATCTCTTTTAAATACTCTTTTTGTGGTTCTACTTTTTGAGAGTAGTCATTAGTATTTGAAAAAACTACATTTGCATTTGTTGCTTTTGCATAAGCATTAATAGCATTTTTTACAATAGAAATTGGAGTAACTCTTGTTGGCTTATCAGTCTTAAGCATTAAGTTTTCATCTTTTTGTTTTAAGGTAAGTAAAAATTCTTTATCGTCTGTTTTTACACCAACTTTGTACTCACATTTTCTATTTTTATTTGAAAAATTATATGAAGTTGCAATAAATTCAAATAAGACTCCATCTATTTCTAATGGAGCCTTAAAATTGTTTTGATTATTAAAAACTATATGTGGCATATATTTTAATTCTGTGTTAATTTTGGTAAAGTTAAAGATACTTGTTGAGTCTCTTCAGAAGCAATTCCATACTCATCAACTGATTGTAAAGTGTAAGTATACTCAACTCCTCTTACAATATCTCTATCTTCAAATCTTAAATCAGTAATTCCATTGATTTTTATTGTTTGAGACTTTAAAAATCCTTCTTTAATAGTTTTGTATATAATATACGAAACTGCTCTTGAATCTCCTGATAGCCAGTTTAAAATAGCTTGTTCACCTTGAATTTGAGCTAGTGTTATAATAGGTTTATTTAGTTTAGCTAAGGTTACACCCATAGTTGCATTCATAAGTAAAGCACTTTCTAGTCCGTCTTTATCTACAGCTACAACTTTGTAAAATCTATGTTTACCATCTTCATTTACAACATCTTCATATGTAAATACATTACTAGGAACAGCTTTTAAAAGGTTAAAACTACCATCTGCACTGCTACTACTATAAACATTGTATCCAATTACATCTTGTGAAGTTGAAGAATCCCATGAAACAACTATCTTTTTTGGTAAGTTATTTGTTGCACGAACATTGTTTGCTGGAAATGGCAACGGCTTTGTTTGAGCTCTTACAGTTTCACTTGATTGAGAGTAAATATCATCAAAGCTAACAGCAATAACTCTATACATATAAACTACATTGTCTTTTAAATTTGTATCAATATATTCAACTTGATATCGTCCTTCTAAAGTCTTTAAATGTTCCCATTGTGCAGTGCTTGGCGTTGTTCTTTCTATTCTATAGTACTGTACTCTTTCACTCTCATGTGGTCTCCATAAGACTTTGATTTGTCTTGGCATATTACTGATTGCTTGAACATATGAAATAGGAGCTAAAACAGGTAGGGTTTGTGCCATAAAAGTATTTGTAGGAACTGACTCAAAACCTTCTTTTGTGGCACTTGAGATTGCATAATTGTATTTTGTATTTGGCTCTAAGTCTGGGTCAACGTGATGCGTTGCATATCTATTTTCTACAAAAGCTACTCTTGTTAGCTTACCATCAGACTCTCCAATATTTGCTCTATAAATATAATAACCATTTACTCTTAGGTCATCAACCTTTTTCCACTCTAACGCCATAGAGTTAATGTCAGATATGTTTCTTATAGATGTAGAATCTACTACTTCTAAAGAATCATCTATTTTTGGTTTTTCTGCTTGAGATAAATCTTTTGTTGAACAACCGTTAATTAGTAAAACTAAAAGAGCTAGTGATAAAATCTTTGTTAAGCTTTTCACAAACTTCCTCCACATTAAAATTTTTATTTATAAATTCATTCATATCTTGAGGCATATTTACTTGAAATTGCATAGGCATTTTTGTTTTCGGATGAATCAAGTATAACAAATATGCATGTAGATAAACTCGGGATATTTTAGTGCAATCACCCTTAAAACCATATAAGACATCACCTAAAATATGTCTGTTAATATAGTTTAAATGAACTCTAATTTGATGAGTTCTTCCTGTAAAAAGTTTTGCTGCAATTAGTTCATAATCTTCTTTTTTACTAAGAGCAATTTTACTAAAAGCAGATTTTGCATATTTACCATTTTCCACAATTCCCATTTTCAATCTATTTGTTGGGTTTCTTGCGATTGGTTTTTCTATGATAACATCGTCTTTTAGTGGTAAGTCAATTAGTGCTAAATAGTATCTTCCCATACTTTTATCTTGTAGTTGTTCACTTAAAAATGTATGTGCTTCATTTGTTTTTGCAACTACCATAAGCCCACTTGTACCTTTGTCAAGTCTGTGAACTATGCCATGTCTTTCTTCTCCACTAATTGTAGAAAGAGAGATGTTTTGTTTTTTTAGCCAATCAACAAGTGTAAGTTCATTTACACTAGGGGCATCATGAACTACTAGTGAAGATGGCTTGTTTATAACTAATATTTCATCATCTTCATAAACAATTTCCACATCAAAATCTATCTCTTTAGGCTCTTTTTTTTCAACTTCTGGAAAAAACACTTCTATTTCTTGATCTATTTTTAGTTTTAATCCAGTTTTGATAACAGTTTTACCATTTACTTTAACACACTCTTTTTTTATTAGTTGTTCTATTTGATTTCGTGTTTCATTTAATTTTGTTGCCAAAAATTTATCTATTCTAATTTCTTCTTGAACAATAAAGTTTTTATTCATATTTTGCTACTCTTTCACAATGCGACTATTTGATAAAAGAATTATTTCACATTTTGATTATATTTTGGTTTTTTTGATATTACCATTGGTTTTTTTGTCTCATCATTTAATAGGTGAAACAAATGAAATATTAGCACAAAAACAGTTAATATACTTCTCTATTTCAGTTGTTTTATTTATTATTGTGTTTTTTTTACCAATTAGAAATAATTTAAGGATAATTCCATTTTTATATTGGATAGGAATTATTTTGCTTTTAGCAGTTGAATTTTTTGGTGTAACAAAATTAGGTGCAACAAGATGGCTTGCTATTCCATTTACAAATTTTACAATACAGCCATCTGAACTAATAAAGCCAATTTTTTTACTAATGCTTGGATATTTAATCTACATTAATCCACCAAAAAAAGGGGGTTATAATTTAAAAGAGTTTTTGCACTTATCTTTTTATATATTACTTCCTTTTTTTCTTATTGCTAAAGAGCCAGATTTAGGAACAGCATTAGTTTTACTTTTTGTTGGATATGGAGTGTTATTTATAATTGGTGTAAAATGGAAAATATGGGCAGCAATTGCAATTGCAATTGCAGTATCCTCACCTTTTATTTATACATATTTAATCAAAGATTATCAGAAAAAAAGAATTGCCGATTTTATAGCAGAAGAGCCAAGCTATCACGTTCAACAATCAATTATTGCAATTGGTTCAGGAGGACTTTTTGGAAAAGATCAAGAAGATGCTACACAAACTCAACTAAAGTTTTTACCAATTGCTACGAGTGATTTTATCTTTGCATATTTTGTTGAAAGACATGGTTTTATTGGGGCTGCTGGGTTAATATTGCTTTATTTACTTTTGATTTTGCATTTGTTAAGCCAAAACTATAGTATAAAAGATGACTACTTAGTTCGGGTATTTGCCTCAGGTGTGGGGCTTTTGATATTTTTTAATATGAGTGTAAACTTACTTATGGTCATAGGCTTTGCCCCTGTTGTTGGTTTGCCACTTCCTATATTCTCATATGGTGGAAGCTCATTTATTACATTTATTGTATTTTTTGCTATATTTGAAAACTTATTAGCATTTAGATACAAAGATTTATACAATTACGAAAGGAAATTATAATTTGGAAGCACAAAATGTTACATTTATAGGATTTGGTGATGATTTTGAATCGTCAAAAGCTGTTTTACTTGGAGCTCCATTTGATGGAACGACTTCATTTAAACCAGGAACTAGGTTTGCACCAAATGCAATGAGAGAAGACTCTTGGGCAATTGAGAGTTATAGCCCATATTTAGATAAAGATTTAGAAGATTTACCTTTATTTGATTATGGAAACGTAGAATTACCTTATGGTGATAAGATGGAAGCACTTAAAATGCTTGAAGAAAAAGTAGATGAAGTAGTAAATGCAAACAAAATCCCAGTAGTAATTGGAGGAGAACATCTAATAACTTATGGGCCTGTTAAAGCACTTGTGAAAAAGTATAGCGATTTACATATTATTCACTTTGATGCACACACAGACTTAAGAGAAGATCTTTTAGGTGAAGAGTTTTCTCACGCAACTGTTATAAGAAGAGTAAGTGAACTTTTACCAAAAGGCAATGTAAACCAATTTTGTATTCGCTCAGGACTTAAAGAAGAGTTTGAATGGGCAAAAACAAATGTTCATTTAGAAAAATTTACATACAACACACTTGAAAGTTGTGTTAAAAGATTAAAAGACAAGCCTGTTTATATAACTATAGATTTAGATGTGCTAGACCCTTCTGTTTTTCCTGGCACTGGAACTCCTGAACCAGGTGGAATTACTTTCAATGATATGTTACAAATTATTAAAACATTAAGTAGTTTAGAAAATGTTGTAGGAATGGATGTTGTTGAACTATCTCCTAAATATGATGCAAGTGGTGTATCAACTGCAGTTGCTTGTAAAACACTAAGAGAATTAGTTTTAGCTACAATAAAATAATAAACTATTTTCTTTGAATTAAGGATTATTAAATCCTTAATTTTATAAATCATACAAACTTATATTGTCTTTTTTAAAAATAACAAAAAAAGATATTTGTTACAAAAGTCCCATCCTATCGAAAACAATCACTTAAATATAACAATAAATAATATCAAAAAAATAACAATTTATTAAAAAAAAAGAAATTTTCAAAATTTTTTTCATATATTTTTTTTAACTAATGTATATTAACTTCCCATTTTTAGGACTTTTTAAGCAATAAGTTATTTTTATATTATTTTTTCTCACCCGCGCGGGTGATAGACATATAATTTTTTTTGGAGTAGAATACATACAAAATTTAATAAAGGGGTTTTTATGGCAGATTTATTAGGAACTATACAAAGTATAGAAGGTACTTTTTATGCACAAGATGCAAATGGAGTAGTAAGAGAACTAAAAGTTGGAGATGAGGTATTTCAAGGAGATAAGATCTTTGGAGATATGAGTAACTCAATACAAGAAATACTAAAGCTAGTAACAAACTCAAATGAAATAATAACTTTAGAAGGAACACAAAGTTTAGTGTTTGATTCAACAACAAATGAATTTACTTTTGGAAATGAAGAGACAACATTTGTTGCAGATTCAGCTTGGTTGCCAAACCAAACAGAAGGTGAAGTTGTAGCAGATGCAGGAAATACTGAAGCTGGAGATATCACAGATGAAGAAACTGCAGCCGGTGATGAAGCACCATCTTCTTCAGACCCAGGAAATGCACTGTTTGATTCAAGAGCAGGTGGAATTACAAATATTACAACAGATTTAAGAGATACTACTTTTGCAGCACCAGAAGCAGCTGATTTAACTGATCCATTTGT
>CAYJFN010000024.1:0-13056 GCA_964369325.1 uncultured Arcobacteraceae bacterium | reverse complement strand
TATTTAGTAAATAACGCAGGTATTACAAAAGATAAACTTGCTCTTAGAATGAGTATTGATGATTTCAACGATGTAATTAGTGCGAACCTAACTTCTGCATTTATTGGCTGTAGAGAGTCATTAAAAGCTATGGGGAAAAAGAAATTTGGTTCAGTTGTAAATATCTCTTCAATAGTTGGAGAAATGGGAAATCCTGGACAAACAAACTATTCAGCTTCTAAAGGTGGATTAAATGCTATGACAAAATCATTTGCAAAAGAAGCAGCTTCAAGAGGAATTAGATACAATGCAATTACTCCAGGATTTATTCAAACTGATATGACTCATGAATTAAAAGAAGAAGTAAAAGCAGAGTATGAAAAAAACATTCCTCTAAAAAGATTTGGAACTGCTAGTGAAGTTGCACAAGCTGTGGCATTTTTATTAAGTGATCACTCTAGCTACATAACTGGTGAAGTTTTAAAAGTAAATGGTGGACTTTACGTTTAAGTTTATATCTAAATAAAAGAATATTTAAAACTTTTTAGGTATAATGGCAAGACAATTTTTTAAAAAGGAAAAAAAATGGCATTATTAGATGATGTAAAAGAAGTAATAGTTGAGCAATTAGATTGCAATCCAGATGAAGTTAAAGAAGATTCAAAATTTATCGAAGATTTAGGTGCTGATTCTTTAGATGTAGTTGAATTAGTTATGGCTTTAGAAGAGAAATTTGATATTGAAATTCCTGATGAAGAAGCTGAAAAAATCTTAACTGTGGGTGATGCTATTCAATACGTTGAAAACAACGCATAATTAAATTAAAAAGTCAGTTTTTCTGGCTTTTTATTTAAAATATTGAATTTTTACAATACTGACAATAAATAATTCAAAAATTGAATACTTTAAATAAATAGATTATATATGGAGCATAAATGAGAAGAGTAGTTATAACGGGACTTGGTACTATTAATTGTGTTGGTCACAATGTAGAAGACTCATTCAAAGCTGTTGTAAATGCAGAGTGTGGAATTGATACAATTACACTATTTGATGCAAGTGAATATCCTGTTCGAATTGCAGGTGAAGTTAAAGAGTTCGACCCATCAACTGTAATGGATAAAAAAGAAGTAAAAAAAGCTGATAGATTTATTCAATTAGGTTTAAAAGCTGCTCAAGAAGCAATGATTGATGCTGGATTTATAACTTTAGAAAATAGAAAAGTAGATTCTAGTATTGCTGAAAACTTTGGAATAGTATCTGCTTCTGGAATTGGTGGGCTTTCAACTATTGAAAAAAACTCTGTTGTTTGTGAAACTAAAGGACCAAAAAGAATATCTCCATTTTTTATTCCCTCATCATTAGTAAATATGCTAGGCGGATTTGTATCAATTGAGCATGGACTAAAAGGACCTAGTTTATCTCATGTTACTGCTTGTGCTGCATCAACTCACGCAATAGCAGATGCTGTTAAGACAATTGTTTTAGGTGGAGCTGATAAAATTTTAGCAATTGGTGCAGAAAGTGCAGTTTGTGGAGCAGGTGTTGGCGGATTTGCTGCAATGAAAGCTTTAAGTACAAGAAATGAGGAGCCAAAAAAAGCTTCAAGACCTTTTGATACGGAAAGAGATGGTTTTGTAATGGGAGAAGGTGCTGGTGCACTAGTTCTTGAAACTTTAGAATCAGCACAAGCTAGAGGTGCAAAAATATACGCAGAAGTTATAGGATTTGGAGAAAGTGGTGATGCAAATCATATTACTTCACCTGTTATGGATGGTCCTTTAAGAGCTATGAAGGCTGCTCTTGCAATGGCTAAAAATCATATAGGAGAAGATGTAAAAATTGATTATATCAATGCACATGGAACTTCAACTCCTGTTGGTGATGTAAATGAAACTGCTGCAATTAAAGAGTTATTTGGAGATAATGCACCATTGGTTTCTTCAACAAAAGGTCAAGTAGGTCATTGCTTAGGGGCTGCTGGTGCTATCGAAGCTATTTTTACAATTAAAGCTTTAAATGAAGGAATTATTCCTCCAACAATAAACATAGAAAATCAAGATCCTGAATGTAACTTAGATTATGTTGCAAACAGCGCAAGAAAAGCTGATTTAGAAGTAGTTATGAGCAACAACTTTGGATTTGGTGGAACAAACGCATCAATTATTTTCAAAAAGTTTAATTAATTATTTACAAAAGCTAGAAAGGAAATACATTGGCAACTTATCTACCATTTGAAGAGAAGTTAAAACATATAGAAGAAGAAATTATTGTAGCAAGATCAAAAGGCGATGACCATGCTGCAGAAATTTTACAGACAAAATTTGATAAAGAGGTTGAAAAAACTTTTGTAAATCTTACAGATTATCAAAAACTTCAACTAGCACGACATCCAGATAGACCATATGCACTTGATTACATAAGAGCTTTATTAACTGATGCTTATGAAGTTCATGGAGATAGACATTTTCATGATGACCAAGCTATAATTTGTTACATAGGCTATATTGGCGATGAGAAAGTTATGGTAATAGGTGAACAAAAAGGAAGAGGCACTAAAAATAAGCTAAAAAGAAATTTTGGTATGCCAAATCCTGAAGGCTATAGAAAAGCACTTAGATGTGCAAAAATGGCAGAAAAATTCAATCTTCCTATACTTATGCTAGTAGACACTCCGGGTGCATATCCAGGAATTGGGGCTGAAGAGAGAAATCAAAGTGAAGCAATTGCTAGAAACTTATTTGAATTTTCTGATTTAAATACTATTACTATATCTGTAGTTATTGGAGAAGGTGGTTCTGGAGGTGCATTAGCTATTTCTGTTGCAGATAAACTAGCAATGATGAGATACTCTATTTATGCTGTAATTTCACCTGAAGGGTGTGCTGCAATTTTATGGAATAGTCCAACTCAAGCAGAAACTGCTGCGAACTCTCTTAAAATAACAGCTGAAGCCCTAAAAGAACTTAACTTAATTGATGATGTAATTAATGAGCCTTTAGTGGGAGGGCATAGAAAAAAAGATGAAGCGTGTAAAGCTTTAGGTGATTATTTCCTAAACCAGTTAAAAGAACTAAGAGAGTTAACTCCTCAAGAAAGATATGAAAAACGATACAAAAAGCTTATGAGTTTAGGCTCTTTTGCGAACTAAAAGGTGAAGTTAAAACTTCACCTTTTTTTATTCTTTACAAACTAATTTTCCTACTTTTTCACCTGCTAAAAGATGAAAGTGTAAATGTGCAACTTCTTGTCCACCATCTCTTCCAATATTTGTAACAAGTCTATAACCTGTTTGCTTTACTTCAAGTTTTGAAGCTACTTTTTGTATAAACTCAGTCATATTTGCCATAATTTTTGGAGGAATTACATCAAAAGAATCATAATGTTCTTTTGGAATAACCAAAACATGTGTTTTACAAGCAGGGTTTATATCTTCAAAACACAAAAAATCATCATTTTCCAAAACTGTTCTATTTGGAATTTCACCTTTTACTATTTTACAAAAAATACACATTTTATATCCTTGAATTTAACTAAATTTATTATAACCAAACTCTAATAAGAGTTTGAGTATAATAGCAACTTTTAACATAAAAGTGACTACAAAATGGAGAACTATATTGAAAGATTGGCTTGATAAAATCCAAAATTCAAACTCATTAGATGAGCTTGAAAATCTTAGGGTTGAGACTTTAGGGAAAAAAGGTGTTTTAACTTTAGAATTTGCAAAATTAAAAGATATACCTAATGAGCAAAAAAAAGAGTTTGCTCAAAATTTAAATGAACAAAAAACTGCTATTACTGAAGCAATTGATGTACAAAAAGAGAAATTGGAAAAAGTTGCATTAAATTCTAAATTAGAAGAAGACAAAATTGATGTAACAATGTTTAATGCATATTCATCAACTGGAGCAGTTCATCCTGTTATGCACACAATGGATGCAATTATTAGTTATTTTCAGAACTTAAACTTCTCTATTGAAGAGGGACCTTTAGTAGAAGATGATTTTCATAATTTTGAAGCACTTAATTTACCTAAGTACCATCCAGCACGAGATATGCAAGATACTTTCTATAACAAAGATTTTTCACTTTTAAGAACTCATACTTCACCTGTTCAAATTAGAACAATGTTAAACACCAAACCTCCAATTAGAATGATTGCTCCAGGTACTGTTTTTAGAAGAGATTTTGACTTAACGCATACTCCAATGTTTAACCAAATAGAAGGTCTAGTTGTTGATAGTGCAGATAAAGTTTCATTTGCTAATTTAAAGCATGTACTTGAAGAATTTTTACATCATATGTTTGGAGATGTAAATGTGCGATTTAGACCTTCATTCTTCCCATTTACAGAACCAAGTGCAGAAGTCGATATTTCATGTGTATTTTGTAAAGGAAGTGGCTGTAGAGTATGCTCACAAACTGGATGGCTTGAAGTATTGGGTTGTGGAATAGTAGATGAAAATGTATTCAAAGCAGTTGGATATGACAATGTAAGTGGATATGCTTTTGGCTTAGGAATTGAAAGATTTGCAATGCTTATTCATAATATTTCAGATTTAAGATCTCTTTTTGAGAGTGATTTAAGATTATTAGGACAATTTAAATGATAGTTACAAAAACATGGCTACAAGAGTTTGTAGATATTTCAAATATACCAACTGATGATATTTGTAAAACATTAAACTCTATTGGATTAGAAGTTGACAAAGTTACAAATATAACTATTCCATCTGGTGTTGTTGTTGGTAAGGTTTTAGAAAAAGAAAAACACCCAGATGCAGATAAACTAAGTGTTTGCCAAGTTGATCTTGGAAATGAAGTTGTTCAAATTGTTTGTGGTGCAAAAAATGTTGATAAAGACCAATTCGTTCCAGTAGCAATTGTTGGTTGTGATTTAGGTAATAACTTTAAAATCAAAGCAGCAAAACTAAGAGGTGTAGCATCTAATGGTATGATTTGTTCGAGTACTGAAATAGGACTTCCAAAATTAAATGATGGGATTATGATTTTAGATGATTCAATTGGCGAACTTATTTTAGGAAAAGCTTTAAATTTATATCCATTACTTTGTGATGATGTAATCGAAATTGAATTAACACCAAATAGAGGTGATTGTCTAAGCATTAATGGAGTTGCAAGAGAATTAGCTACAAGTTATAATCTTCAGCTAATTGAAAATGAAAAAGATTCAAATTACAATGAATTTGGAATAGGACAAGTTTTAGAAATTGATTGCGCAAGTAATACTGATTCATCATTAGCATTTAAAATTGCTGATTTTAGCAAATTTGAACTTCCTATTTTGCATAAAATAAAGCTTGGTTTAGTTGAACTTTATAAAGGTAACTTAATAGAGGATACTTTAGCTTATGCAACTCACTCATTAGGTGTTATTTTAAGTGCTTATAGCAAAAAAGATGCTGCAATAAAGGGTGAACTATCACTTTTATCTATTAAAAAAGATGAAAATGGTTTTGATTGCGTATATGGAAATGATTACTTAAGTACAATTGGTGTAGAAACTACCTCTATAAAAAATGAAGATCATACTTACATTATCCAAGCATCATATGTTGAACCAGATTTATTAGCAAAGAAAGTTTTTGAAACAAAAATAAAAACAGGTGAAGTTTATTATAAAAGTTCAAGAGGAAGCGAACCAGATATTAAAGCAGGAATTGATTATTTTGCAACTCTTGTTTCTAAATTTGGTGCTCAAATGTATGCAGGAAATGAAGCATTTATAGATGACAAAGAAAAAATTACATTAGATGTTTGTACAAAAAAAATAAATTCAATTATTGGACAAGAAATTCCTAAAACTAAAATAGAATCAATTTTAAAAAGTTTAGGATTTGAAGTAAGAGAATCAATTGATAGTGTTTTATCTATTAAAATTCCTCTTTTTAGACATGATATAAAAAATATTGCTGATGTAACTGAAGAGATTGTGAGAATTATTGGAATTGATAATATCCAATCAAAACCTTTATGCATAGATGAAGTAAATAGAACAAATATAGTTTCAAATGACTTAACTAAAAAAAATGCCATAAGATATAAAGCAATTGCAAATGGTTTTTTTGAAACGATAACATATGTTTTCTCTTCAAAAGAAGGATTAGAAAAATATGGTTTTGAAACAGTAGTTGATGAAAAAGATATTTTAAATCCTATTACACAGGAACTTAATACTTATAGAACAACGTGTTTACTTAATTTAGTAGAGGCTACTTCAAATAATTTCAAACTAGGGTTTAAAAAAGTTGCACTTTTTGAAATTGGAACTATTTTCAATAAACAAAGAGAAGAATTCAAAAAAGTATCTTTTATTTTTAGTGGTGAAAAAGAGTCTGAATCATTTACAAATGGTGGAAAACCAAAAAATATAGATTTCTTTGAATTTGCACAAAAAGTTTTAAACTGTGTTGGAAATTTTGAATTAGAACCATTAAAAACTATTTCAAATAGCTTTATTCATCCTTATCAGAATGCAAATATTATTATAAACAACAAAGAAGTTGGATATATTTCAAAACTTCATCCAAGTGTAGCAGCAGACTTTGATTTACCAGATACATTTATTGCTCAAATTGATTTTGATGCCATTAGTAATAACTTAAATAAAGCATCTACATACTCTAAATTTCAAGCATCAAAAAGAGATTTAAGTATCATTGCACCTAAATCACTAGCATTTAAAGAGATTAAAAAAGTTATCAACTCTATTAAAAATGATACGATTAAGCAGTTTAACCTTGTAGATATTTATAGTGATGAAAAACTGCAAGATAATCAAAGTTTAACTATAAGATTTGTTTTACAAAGCGAAACTAAAACAATGGAAGAAGAAGATATTACTAAAACAATAAATGAAATTTTAGAAGCTCTTCAATCACAATTATCAATTGGCTTAAGATAGGAAAATAAATGATAATCGAAAAGCTGACTCAACCATTTAATGTAGAAATTACAAATATCGCCAGCGATAAGTCTATTTCACACAGATGTGCTATGTTTTCACTTTTAAGCAATAAAACTTCACATATTAAGAACTTTTTAACAGCTGAAGACACTTTAAATACTTTAAACATTGTTGAACAATTAGGTGCAACTATACAAAGAGATGGAAGTAGTGTAACTATTACTCCTCCTTCTAAACTAGTTGAACCAAGTAATGTTTTAGATTGTGGAAACTCTGGAACTGCCATGAGACTTTTTTGTGGTTTCTTATCTTCTTTAGAAGGTTCTTTTGTTCTTGTTGGAGATAAATATCTACATGCAAGACCTATGAAAAGAGTTTCTAATCCATTAAGAAGTATAGGTGCAAAAATTGATGGAAGAGAAGATGGAAACAAAGCTCCACTTTTTATAAGAGGCTCAATTCTTGAAGCTTTTGATTATATTTCACCAATTGATTCAGCACAAGTAAAATCTGCAATGATTTTAGCAGCTCTTAGAGCAAATGGTATTTCTAAATATAAAGAAGAAGAATTAACAAGAGACCACACAGAAAGAATGCTTGTAGGAATGGGAGCAAATATTCAAACAAATGAGCAAGGTTTTATAGAAATAGAACCTTTAAAAGAAGCTCTTAATCCACTTGAAATGACGGTTCCAGCTGATCCTTCTTCTGGATTTTTCTTTGCAGTTGCTGCTGCAATTACTCCAAATTCAACTGTTACAATTAAAAATGTTACTCTAAATCCAACTAGAATTGAAGCATATAAAGTTCTGCAAAGAATGGGTGCAAAAGTTGAGTTTGTACAAACTTCAAATATATATGAACCAATTGGAGATATCATTATTTCACACAATGAGCTAAATGGAGTTGAAGTTTCACAAAATATTTCTTGGTTGATAGATGAACTTCCTTGTCTAAGTATTGCAATGTCTTTAGCAAAAGGAAAATCAACTGTTAAAAATGCAAAAGAATTAAGAGTAAAAGAAAGTGATAGAATCTCTTGCGTTGTAAATAATCTAAAACTTTGTGGAGTAAAATACACAGAGTTTGAAGATGGTTATGAAATTATTGGTGGAACTTTACAAAAAGCAGTTATAAACTCACACGGGGATCATAGAATTGCTATGAGTTTTGCTATTGCAGGACTAAATTGCGGAATGCAAATTGAAGATACAGAATGTATCCTAACATCTTTCCCTAATTTTAATGAAATTCTACAAACTTTAAAAGCATAAAAATGAAAGTAAAATTAGCCTCTAGTTATGGATTTTGTTTTGGTGTAAAAAGAGCAATAAAAATCGCTGAAACCTATACAAACTCTTCAACTATGGGACCATTAATCCATAATCAAAATGAGATAAATAGACTCAAGAATGACTACAATGTAGGGCTTTATGAAAATTTAAATGATGTAAAACAAAATGATACTGTAATTATAAGAACCCACGGTATTCCAAAAAATGATTTAAAACTTTTAAAACAAAAAGCTACAAAAGTTATCAATGCTACTTGTCCATTTGTTACAACTCCTCAACAAATAGTAAAAAAAATTTCTGCTGAAAAGTACTCTGTTTTAATCTTTGGTGACGAAGAACATCCTGAAGTAAAAGGTGTAAAATCTTATGCAACTGATGATGTTCATGTTGTTCAAGATTTAAAAGCTTTAGAAAATATTACATTCAAATATGATAAAATTGCAACTGTTGCACAAACAACAAAGAAAAAAGAACAATACCTACAAATTGTAAATGCTTTGATTTTAAAAAACAAAGAAGTAAGAGTTTTTAACACAATTTGTGATGCTACTTTTGAGAATCAAGATGCAGCAAGAGCTTTATCAAAAGAAGTTGATATCATGATTGTAATTGGTGGAAAGAACTCTTCAAATACTAAACAACTATATACAATCTGTCTTGAAAATTGCAAAGATAGCTACCTAATCGAAAATAAAGATGAACTAAATCTTAACTGGCTTCAAAACAAAACTTTGTGTGGTATAACTGCAGGTGCCTCAACTCCTGATTGGATTATCCAAGAAGTAGTCAATAAAATCGAATCTTTCTAATCATATTTTTAAGAAACTTTTAGATATAATCTACCGATTTATAAAATAACGGTTATATGAAGGAAAAATATGGGTATCGAAGATATTGAAATTGGTGAAGACTTTGATTTTGAGCAAATGCTTAATGAGTCTTTAGAAAATAGTGAAAACAACTCTGTAGTTGATGGTGTAATTATTGAAATTACTGGTGATAGCGTTCTTGTTGATGTAGGACAAAAAGTTGAGGGAAGACTTCCTCTTTCTGAAATTACTGTAAATGGTGAAGTAAAATACAAAGCTGGTGATGTAATTTCTGTTATGCTTATGGGCAATAGAGGTGAAAGACCATCTATTTCTTACAGAAAAGTTTTACAAAAAACAAAGTTTGATGAATTTGTAAAAAAATATGGTGAAAACATTGAAGATGTTACAATTGATGGAAAAATTACTTCTATTAAAAAAAGAGGTGGTTTTATAGTTGAAGATGATGAAGGTTGTGAATACTTCATGCCAATGGCACAATCATATTTAAAAGCAATTGGAGCAGTTGGAAAAAGAGTTAAGGCAAAAGTTATAAAAATTAATGAAGCTCAAAACTCAATTATTATCTCAAGAAAAAAACTAATTGAAGATGGAAAACAAGAAAAAGATTCTAAAGTTCAAGAACTTCTTGATAAGAAAGAACCAGTAAATGGGACTATTAAAAAAATTACTTCTTATGGAATGTTTGTAGATTTAGATGGAATTGATGGTTTAGTTAACTACAATGAAATCTCATACAAAGGTCCAGTTAATCCAGCAAACTACTATAAAGAAGGTGATATTGTTACTGTTGTAGTATTATCATATGATAAAACAAAACAACATTTATCTTTATCTATTAAAGCTGCTTTACCAAATCCTTGGGAAGAAATCAAAGACGAATTAGATGTAGGTGATGCTATTACTGTTACTGTTTCTAATTTTGAAAGTTATGGTGCATTTGTTGATTTAGGAAATGACATTGAAGGTCTTTTACACGTATCTGAAATTTCATGGAATAAAAACTTAAAAAATCCAAAAGAACTTTTAACAATTGGTGAAGAAATTAATGTTGAAGTTATTGAGCTAAATGTTGAGAAAAAAAGATTAAGAGTAAGTCTTAAAAATCTTCAAGAAAAACCATTTACAAAATTCACAAAAACTCATAATGTAGGTGATCTTGTAAAAGGTAAGATTGCAACAATTACTGATTTTGGTGCATTCGTTACTATTGGTGAAGTTGATGGGTTACTACATAATGAAGAGTCTTCTTGGGATTCAAATGCAAAATGTAAAGCATTGTTTAAAAAAGGCGATGAAATAGAAGCAAAAATTATCAAAATTGATAAAGAAAAAGAAAATATTTCATTATCAGTAAAAGAAATTTCTGATTCTCCTGCAAAAGCATTTGAGAAAGATAACAATATTGGTGATATTGTTAAAGGAACAATTAAAGACAATAAAGATTTTGGTTTGTTTGTAAAACTATCTGATAATTTAGATGGACTTATTAGAAAAGAAGATTTTGGTCCATTAAAAGAAGAAGATATAAAAATCGGCGAAGAGATTGAAGCAGTAATAGTTAATATTGATACAAAAAGAAATAAAATTAGATTATCAATTAGAAGATTAGAGTCACAAAGAGAAAGAGAAACTTTAAAAGCAGTTAATGATAACTCTTCTATGACTTTGGGTGATATTATTAAAGATAAAATTAAATAATTCAAGGATTCAAATAAATGAGTAAACATACAATTGTTGTTTGTGACCATATTCACGAAGCTGGGTTAGAGATATTAAAAAACACAGAAGATATAAACTACATCTTTGCAGCAGATATAGACAAAACTAAGCTTCTTGATATAATCAAAGATGCAGATGTTGCAATTACTAGAAGCTCAACTGATGTAGATGAAAAGTTTTTAAATGCTGCAGTTAACTTAAAAGCACTTATTAGAGCTGGAGTTGGTTATGATAATGTAGATATGGAAGGTTGTAGCAAAAGAGGAATTATTGCTATGAATATTCCTACAGCAAACACTATCGCAGCAGTTGAGCTAACTATGGCTCATATGCTCTCTTGTATGAGAAAGTTTCCATACGCACACAATCAATTAAAAAATGATCGTGTGTGGAAAAGAGAAGATTGGTATGGTAATGAACTTTATGGCAAAAAATTAGGTGTTATTGGTTTTGGTAACATTGGACATAGGGTTGCACTAAGAGCAAAATCATTTGAAATGGAAGTTATTACATATGACCCATATATTCCTTCTACAAAAGCAACTGATTTAGGTATTAATTATACAACTAATTTTGATGATATTTTAGCTTGTGATATTATAACTATTCACACTCCAAAAAACAAAGAAACAGTTGATATGATTAGCCACAGCGAAATAGCTAAAATGAAAGATGGTGTAGTTTTAATTAACTGCGCAAGAGGTGGATTATATAATGAAGATGCACTTGTTGAAAACTTAAAAAATGGTAAAATTGCAATGGCTGGAATTGATGTATTTATTAAAGAACCAGCTACAGACAACCCTATTTTAGACTTACCAAATGTAACAGTAACTGCTCATTTAGGTGCAAACACAAGAGAATCTCAAAGAGAAATTTCTGTTCAATCAGCTCAAAATGCTATTGAATCAGCTAGAGGAATTGCTTATCCAAATGCATTAAATTTACCAATTGATGAAAATAAAATTCCTTCATATGTAAAACCATATATTGAGCTTACTCAAAAAATGGCATTTTTATCTGCTCAAAATGATAAAAGTGCAATTAGATCAATCTCTGTTTGTGCTCAAGGTGAGATTAAAGAGTATTTAGACTCACTTTTAACTTTTGCTACTGTTGGTGCACTTTCTGTTAGCGCAGGAAGTGAAGTTAACTATATTAATGCTAAATTTATTGCAGAAGACAAGGGTATAACTTTTGAAACATCAGAGTTAACTCATGTTGGTGGATATAGCAACAAAGTAACTGTTAAAATAACAACTCAAAATGGAGTTACATCTATTTCAGGAACTGTTTTTGATGAAAACAAGCAAAGAATAGTTGGAATTGATGAATATGAGTTTGATATAGAGCCAAAAGGAAATATGATTTTATTTAGAAATTCAGATGTTCCAGGTGTTATTGGTGCAGTTGGAAAAACTTTAGGTGATAACAACATCAATATCGCTGACTTTAGGCTTTCAAGAGGAAAAGATAGTGCAATTGCAGTTATTTTAACAGATAACTCAGTTTCTCATGATGTGTTAAAACAATTAGAAAATATTGAGGCTGCACTTTCAGTCTCTTACGCAGAAATTTAAGGATAAACTATGGCTATTGGAATGAGCGAACTAAAAAAGGGATTAAAAATCGAAATCGATGGAATCCCTTATAAAATTACAGAATATCAACACGTAAAACCTGGAAAAGGTGCTGCGTTTGTTAGATGTAAAATCAAATCATTTATCAATGGAAAAGTTATAGAAAAAACTTTCCACGCAGGAGATAAGTGTGAAACTCCAAATCTTCAACAAAAACAAATGCAGTTTTTATATGATGATGGTGAGATGTTACAATTTATGGACAATGCAACTTATGAGCAAGAAGGTCTTACATATGAGCAAGTAGGTGATGCTTTTGACTGGATTATTGATGGTATGACTTGCGATATGATGTACTTTAATGGAAAAGCAATTACAGTTGAAGCACCAATGGTTGTTGAACTTAAAATTGTAGACACTCCTCCAAACTTCAAAGGTGACTCTCAAGGTGGTAAAAAACCTGCAACACTAGAATCAGGTGGTGTTGTACAAGTACCTTTCCATATCGTTGAAGGTGATGTTATCAAAGTAGATACAAGAACTGGCGAGTATTTAGAAAAGGTAAAATAGTAAGGAAAAAGAGAATAGTTTCTCTTTTTTCACTATTTTACGCCAAGTGTTTGTTTTTCAAGGAAAAACACACGAAGCTGATGCGAACTAGCTTTTTTAAAAGCGTATTGTCGAAGTTGAGTGAAACAAAACAAGACATTGTGAGATTT
>CAYJFN010000023.1:10456-13314 GCA_964369325.1 uncultured Arcobacteraceae bacterium | reverse complement strand
CGGATTCAAAATCCGGTGCTTCGGCTTGGCGGTTCGAGTCCGCCCACGGGTACCACCAACCAATCTAAACCAATTTATATAAGCCCTAAAACCTCCTAAAAATCAATATTCTTTAAGTAATCTTAGGCTAAAAGCATAGCTAATAAAAATTAGGGCATAAATTTAGGCATAAAACTAATATATGGCTAAATGATAGTTTTTTATGTCTAAATTTTTTATCTAAAAAGGCGATATATTGGCTAATAGCATTAATCTATATCATATGAGAATACTAATTTTTATCTTAAAAATTATATTATTTATATTTTATTTTATTTCCAATAAAATTTTTAAATAAAAGTGGTTATAATCTTGCCAAAAGAAACAAGGACGAAAATGAAAAAAATATTAACAATATCTCTTTTACTTGCAAGTTTTACTTTTGCAAATACTTTAATGGATGCTGATAATGCAGCACAAAATGGAAATTATAAAAAAGCATTTAGCATTTATGAAACTCTAGCAAAACAAGGAAATGTATCTGCACAAAATAGTCTTGCTTTTATGTATGAAAATGGATACGGAGTTGACCAAGATGATAAAAAAGCTATATACTACTACGAATTAGCTGCAAATCAAGGAGATGCTTTTGCACAAAATAATCTTGGTTATATATATCTAAATGGTGATGGAGTTAAACAAGATTATAAAAAAGCTATATACTACTACGAATTAGCTGCAAAGCAAGAGTATGCGCTTGCTCAATCAAACCTTGGAGTTATGTATGAAAATGGAAATGGTGTAAAACAAGATTACAAAAAAGCCCTATACTATTATGAATTAGCTGCCAAACAAGGTTATGGAAATGCACAAAACAATCTTGGGTTTATGTATGAAAATGGAAATGGAATAAAACAAGACTATAAAAAAGCTATTTACTATTATGAATTAGCTGCAAAACAAGGAAATGTTTATTCTCAAAACAATCTTGGCGTTATGTATGAAAAAGGTAAAGGAGTAAAACAAGATTATAAAAAAGCTCTATACTATTATGAATTGGCTGCAAGACAAGAATATTCTCTTGCAGAAAACAATCTTGCTAATATGTATGAAAAAGGTATAGGTGTAGAACAAGATTATAAAAGAGCTATTCATTTTTATGAAGCAGCTGCAAAACAAGGATTTGGAGATGCTCAAAAGAATCTTGGTGTTATGTATGAAAATGGAACAGGAGTAGAAAAAGATTATAAAAAAGCTTTATACTACTATAAATTAGCTGGAAAGCAAGGATATGAAAACGCACAAGAAAATATTAGTAGTTTGTGTAAAAAATCTCCTAAGACTTGCGAAGAAGAATAAAATAAAGTATATAAATTTAATTTTAAAATTTTCTAATATTTATGCTTTTGGCATTTGTACTAAAATGGCATAAATCTTTTAGCAAATCAGCCTTACTATCGAGTAAAAGTAAAAGAAAACAAATTTTTTATCTTCTCGATTGTAAGTTTTTTATAATTATTAAATTAATTTATTTTTATTAACAAGTAAGAAATTTTATCTTTTAGTATGATTTGCAAAATAATCACTAAATGTTAAATTACTATTTCCACATGAAAATCTAATTGTACCTGTTCCAGCATTTTTAGCACTATACATTGCAATGTCTGCTAAACGAAAAAGTTCTTGATGTGTTTTTGCACTAGTTGGATAGTGAGAAACTCCTATACTACAACCACATTTTATTTTATGCTCATTAAAATCATAAGTGTCACAGAATATATAAACTAGCTTATTTAAAATCATTTTAAATTTATCAACTGATTTTTCATCTTTAACTATTATTACAAATTCATCACCACCAAATCTATATGAACGAATTTCATCTTCAGAAAATAATTTAAGTTCTTGAGATATTGCTTTTAAAAGTGCATCTCCTGCATTATGCCCAATAGAATCGTTAATTTTTTTAAATCCATCTAAATCGCAAAAAAGTACATAAAAACTAGAAGCAAATATTTTTTCATCTTTTATAAATAATTCAATTTGGTCTTCTAAATTTCTTCTATTAGGCAGTTGTGTTAGATAATCAAACTGTGCAAGTTTTTCAATAATTATTTGATTTTTTTTATTTTCTGTAATATCAACACTTGCAACTAAGTGAGCTAATCTACCATCAGTCCAAGGAATACAAGAGCTATAAACACGAAACCAATTGCCATCAAAAGGTCTTTCATAATCCCAAGAATATACTTTTGTAGGCTTTCCTTCTTTATCTATAAGTCTTGGCTGTGGGCAAAACATACAAGGTTCTCTTTTATCTGTAAAAATTGCTTCAAAACACTTTTTGCCCATCATATTTGCTACTCCACCATATGGTTCAGCCATAGATTTATTAGCATATAACATATCATGTGTGTAATAATCGTTTGCATAAATGTCAATATTTACATTATCTAAAATATTATTTAGTATTAATTCTGCGTTTTTCGTACTCTTTTGAAACATTTCAAGTTTAACCTGATTTGCTAATAACGTAATAATCGAACAAGCATTTTTTATGTCTATACTGCTTATACGAAGACTTTTTCTTCTGTCAGATATTCCAATTAATGATGTTAATTCATAATGTTGATTTAAAATAGGAATAAGAATTAAAGTATTAGATAAAAATATTTTATGTAATTTTTCTTCTAAAATAGTTTTGTTTTCATCACCATATGAAATTATAATTTTTTTAGAACACAAACAACTTAATAATTCAGGTCCCAATTCATTTTTTAAATCTAATGAATTATTTAATGGTTCAACAAAATTTGACTCATAAAATAAACTTTTGTGAAAAATTTTTGAATTACCTACTTCATATACAAATCCATGTG
>CAYJFN010000023.1:0-10356 GCA_964369325.1 uncultured Arcobacteraceae bacterium | reverse complement strand
TAAAAATTTATTGTTGTTGTTTATTATAGTAAATAACGTAATTTAGGATGTTTAATAATTTAATCCACAAATAAAAACTTTTTAGAGTTTGACTTACGTGACAAATATTACATACAAATATTTTTAAATATATTAATATTCCTTGTTTTGTTTCAAAACGAAAATCAATAATAATCAAAGGAAAAATATGAAAACATTAGAAGAACAAATAGAACAAAAGAATGAAGAGTTATTAGAAATTGTACCTGCTGAAAAATTTAATCAATTTGGTGTATATATCTCTGAACTTGTATCACAAAATTTAACACAAAATGCTATAAAAGCTGGTGATGTTATTCCAACTTGTGCAACTCTTACTAACATTAATGGAAAAGATGAAACTTTAGGTGAGATTTTAAGTGCACCAACTGTTATTACATTTTATAGAGGTTCATGGTGCCCATACTGCAACTTAGAATTAAGAGCATATCAGAATATTTTACCACAAATCAAACAAAAAGGCGCAAAGCTTGTTGCAATTTCACCAGAACTTCCAGATGGTTCTTTGACACATAAAGAACAATTAGAATTAGAATTTGATGTTTACTCAGACGTAAATAATGAATTTGCAAGAAAGTTAGGTTTAGTGTTTAAACTAGATGACAAAATCAAAGCACTTCAAAAAGAACTTGGAATGGATGTTGATGCAACAAATGGAAATACAACTGGAGAACTTCCATTTGCAGCTACATTTGTAGTAGACAAATGCGGAAAGATAACTTATGCTTTTGTAGATGAAAATTATACTAAAAGAGCTGAACCAGCTGATATATTAGCTAAGTTAGATAAAATAGTTATCAACAATAGTTGTCAAAGTACACAATCTCACACTTGCAGCAGTATTGCATCTTAACAATTTTTCTCCTAAATTTAAACTATAACTAGAAATTTCTGGTTATAGTTTTACTATATCTACTCACAAAATGCTATAATCAATTTAGAAAACAACACTAAAGTGAGTAAATAATGATTAAAAAAATAGACCATATGGTAATAACAACAAAAGATTTACAAAAGTGTCTTGAGTTTTATGAAAAGGTTGGATTTATAGCAAAAGAAGCCAATAGTAGATACGAACTTTTTGCAGGTGACTTTAAAATAAATGTCCATATCTTAGGAAAAGAACTCTCACCTCATGCACAAAATGTGCAAACAGGAAGTGTTGATTTTTGTTTTGAAACAACTAGTGATATAGATTTACTAAAAGAAGATTTTATAAGTAAAAACCTTGAAATAGAGCTTGGAGTTGTACAAAAAACAGGCGTAAAAGGTGCAATGTACTCTATTTATCTAAGAGATCCTGATGGAAACTTAGTAGAGTTTTGTAACTATAGTAAAAAATAGCTTCATTTATTGAAACTAATATGTAATTTTAGATACTATTTGAAACTTTTTTTAAATTTACAAAAGGATATAAAATGACAGTTACAAGTTCAGGTATTATAAATGGTGTTATAGAAGATAAATATGGAAAACACGGAAGTCAGTTCAACGAACATGGTATGCCAACATACTCACTTCCACTAAAAATACAAAATGCTCCACAAGGTACAATCTCTTACGCGGTTGTACTAGAAGACAAAGATGCTTTCCCTGTAAGTGGTGGGTTTTCTTGGATTCACTGGACAGTTGCAAATCTTACAAGAGATGAGTTAAAAGAGAATGAAAGCCAAAGTGCAACTGACTTTGTACAAGGTTTAAATAGTTGGATGAGTATTCAAGGTGGAAATCAAAGTAAAGCACTTTCATCTTACTATGGAGGAATGGCTCCACCAAATGAGCCACATATATACGAAGTTCATATTTATGCATTAGATTGTATGCTAGAGCTTGAAAATGGATTTTATTATAATGATTTGTATAAAAAAATGGATGGGCATATTCTTGCACAAACTACTATAAAAGGCGAATATAGAGACTAAAATATGCCACTATTTGTGGCATATTTCGTTAAAAAGAAAGAAAACTATTTTCTAAGAAAATAATCTATCCCAATATCCTTGAATAAAAATCATAAGTATAATTACAGGAACAACATAAGAAACATAACCTTTAATCCATAAAGGAAATTTCATCCCCTCACCAGTATCAGCTTCATGAATAAAGTTTTTAAAACCCCATCCATATCTACTAGTGCAAAATAATAAATAAATAAGTGCCCCTATAGGAAGTAAATTATTACTCACAAGGAAATCTTCTAAATCAAGAACATTTGTTCCAGCTCCCATAGGTTCAAAAGATGACCATTCGTTAAAACCAAGAATACAAGGCATTGAAAGAACTATAATAGCAATGGTATTTACAACTGCTGCTTTTTTTCTAGTCCATCCCCATAAATCCATTGCAAAAGACATAATATTTTCAAAAACAGCAATTACTGTTGTTAATGCTGCAAATGACATAAATACAAAAAACAGAACTCCCCATATCCATCCACCAAGCATTTGGTTAAATATATTTGGTAGTGTAATAAAAATAAGTCCTGGTCCCCCACCTGGATTTACAGCAAAAGCGAAACATGCAGGAAAAATAATCAATCCTGCAACAAATGCAACAAATGTATCAAGTGCCATAATATTTACTGCTTCTCCTGTTAAGGTTCTGTTATTAGATAAATAGCTTCCAAAAATTGCCATCGAACCAATACCAATACTTAATGTAAAGAAAGCTTGTCCCATGGCTGCAAAAACTGTCTCTTTTATACCAGCTTCCATCATCTTACCAAAATCAGGCAATAAATAAAATCGTAAACCTTCACTAGCTCCTTCTAATGTTATAGCTCTAACTGCAAGCACTAACATAACTGCTAATAAAAGTATCATCATAAACTTAGTAACTTTTTCAACACCATTTCTTAATCCCATTGAACAAACACTAAAACCGATGATAACTGTCACTATCATCCAAAAAGTCATAGTATAAGGGTCTGAAACTAGTGCACCAAATTGTGCTTCAACTTCTTTTGGATTTAAATTTACAAAATCACCTTTTACCATTTTATAAAAATATGCAAGCATCCAACCACAAACAGTTGTATAAAACATCATCAAAAGGTAGTTACCAGCCATTGCAAAATAGGCAAAGTTATGCCATTTGCTCCCTTTTGGTTCTAACACATCAAAAGATTTTGCAACACTTTTTCTACTAGCTCTTCCTACTGCAAACTCCATAATCATAATAGGAAGTCCAAGTATCACTAAAAATAGTAGATAAATAAGTACAAAAGCAGCTCCTCCATACTCACCTACAATATACGGGAAACGCCATACATTTCCAAGTCCAATAGCACACCCAGCTGAAATTAAAACAAATCCAAGCCTTGATGCAAATTTTTCACGATTTTCCAAAACATATCCTCTGTGCTTTTTTAGGCATAGAGTTTACTAAAGATTTGGTAAAAGTTCACTAAGAAATAATACACATAGAATTGATTTATATTATTCCAATATATAAAGAGCTAGTTCATCTGCTAGTAAAAAATCTTTTGCAAACACCCTATTTTCTTGAACTACAATTTTACCACTATCAGCCAACTCTTCTACTTTTTTTAACTCATTTTTTGTAAATAAATTTAAATCAACTCCTACAAAACAACGAAATCCTAATAAAACTTTTTCTATTTTAATATCTTGTTTACTTAATTTTTCAGTCTCTTTTTCTAAAGGATTTTGTATATATTTTTCTATATCTTTGTGTGGGTATGTTCTTTCTAAATCACTGTATCCAACTGAACCTGCACCTATACCTAAATACTCTTTATGTTGCCAATATCCAATATTATGAATACTTCTTGCAGTTTCATCTATTGCAAAATTAGAAATCTCATATTGTGTAAAACCATTTTTATTTAAATAATCAAAAAGTTCAATACTTAGTTTTTCATCGTCAATTTTCACACTACTTTTATTAAAAAACTTTGTTCCCTCTTCTAATGTTAAACTATATGCACTTATATGATTAATTGGTAAAGTCTTTATTGCATCAATATCATCTTTTAATAATTTTAAAGTGTCATTTTGAACTCCATAAATTAAATCACAATTTATTTTTTTAAAACCAACTTCATATGCATTTAAAATAGCTTCTTTTGCTTTTTGAGCATTGTGAGATCTTCCTAAAAATTTTAATTTATCATCATTAAAACTTTGCACACCAAAACTAACTCTATTTACTCCATATTTAAACATCTGCTTTAACCACTCTTTTGTGGCACTATTTGGATTTGCTTCTGTAGTAATTTCTGCATTTTCATTCAAATAAGGGCTTATTATTTCAAAAACTTCTTTGTAGTGAGTAGATTTTACACAACTTGGTGTTCCTCCACCAATAAAAATAGTTTCAATTTTTTTGTTATGTTTTTCAAGCTCATTTTTTAACTGAACTTTTAAACTTTGCATATACAAATCTTTTAAATAAAAGAGGTTTGTATATGAGTTAAAAGCACAGTAAAAACACTTGCTATCACAAAAGGGAATATGTATATATAAAAGCAATTTTTAATCCTATATTTAATATAATCGTCCTTCAATTATAAGGAAAAAATAATTTATGGCTGATAAAAGAGAAGAGATTGTTACTCAAAAAAACAATAAAAACTATAGACCTAATGTTGCGGCGATTGTATTATCAGCAAAATACCCTTTAAAATGTGAAATTTTTATAGCTTCAAGAACAGACGTAGAAAACGCGTGGCAATTTCCACAAGGCGGTATTGATGAAGGAGAAGGTGTAGAAGAAGCACTTTTTAGGGAGCTAGAAGAAGAAATAGGAACAAGAGAAATTGAAATAATTGCCCAATATCCAAAATGGGTGAGTTATGATTTTCCACCTGCTATTCGTGATAAGATGAAACCATATGATGGTCAAATACAAAGATATTTTTTAGTAAAACTAAAAAAAGGTGCGAAAGTAAATATAAATACTCACACTCCAGAATTTAGTGAGTATAAGTTTGTAGAAACACAAAACATTTCTGAATATATTACGTTCTTTAAAAGAACTGTGTATAAACAGGTTTTAAAATATTTCAAAGAGGAGGGATATATCTAATATGCTAAAGGTATTAAAATTTGGTGGGACAAGTGTAGGGACGCTTGATAGAATTAAAAATGTTGCCCAAATTATTACTAACATTAAAGATGAAGGACATGATATTATAGCTGTTGTTTCTGCAATGAGTGGAGAAACAAACAAGTTAATTGAATATGCAGAAAGTTTTTCTAAATCGCCAATTGAAAGTGAAGTTGACACACTTCTAAGTTCAGGTGAAAGAGTTACCTCTGCACTTTTATCTATTGCATTAAACGAATTAGGATACAAAGCAACTTCTATGAGTGGTAGAGGTGCTGGAATTGTAACAGATGATTCTTTTACAAAAGCAAGAATTGAGTATATCAACACTGATGCAATGAAAGAGGCTTTAAACGAAGGAAATATTATTATCGTTGCTGGTTTTCAAGGTGTTACTAAAAGTGGAAAAGTTACAACTTTAGGTAGAGGTGGAAGCGATTTAACTGCAGTTGCAATTGCAGGTGCAATTGAAGCAGATGTTTGTGAAATTTATACAGATGTTGATGGTATTTACACAACTGACCCAAGAATAGAACCAAAAGCAAAAAAATTAGACAAAATCTCTTATGATGAAATGCTAGAACTTGCATCTTCTGGAGCAAAAGTTCTACAAAATAGATCTGTTGAAATGGCTAAAAAATTAAACGTTAATTTAGTTTCAAGAAGCAGTTTTACACCTGAAATAGAAGGTACATTAATAACAAAGGAAGAAAATATTATGGAACAACCAGTAGTAAGTGGTATAGCTTTAGATAAAAATCAAGTTAGAGTTGGATTATATGGAGTTACAGACAAACCTGGTATTGCTGCGAGTATTTTTCAAGCATTAGCAGACGCAAACATCAATGTTGATATGATAGTTCAAACAGTTGGTGTTGATGGGAAAACTGATTTAGATTTTACTATTCCAACAACTGATTGGGAAAAATGTAAAAAAGTTATGACTAACTTTGAAGATGAGTCTGAAAATATAGACTACAATGAAAAAATCTGCAAAGTTTCTATTGTTGGTGTTGGTATGAAATCTCATACAGGTGTAGCTTCAAAAGCATTTGCAGCATTAGCAAATGAAAATATTAATATTAGAATTATTTCAACAAGTGAAATAAAAATTTCTATGATTATTGAAGAAAAATATGCAGAACTAGCTGTTAGAGCATTACATGAAGCATATGATTTGGATAAATAAGCGTGCAGGAATTTTTAAACTGGACAATTGATACCATAAGAGAAGATAGACTTATATCTTCTTGGTTGGAAGAGAAGAAGTATGAATGGACACCATTAGTTGCACAATCTGTAATTAATGTTTTAAATAAAAACAGATCTGTTATCATAATCACAGACAAAGATAGGGAGTGGTTTTTAGAGTATATTTTATCTAACATTAACCAGTCTAAACTTAATAGACCTTTTTTACCTTTTTATGATTTTAGATCTTTTTATAAACAATTAGATAATCCAAAACAATCTGAAGAGGACATAAACTACATAAAAGATATGCTAAATATATCTTTTCCTAGTGGATATTGTTTCTGGTATATTGTAACAAGCCAAGATAAAAGAGCAAATATCTCAAAAATAAGTAAAAACTCTTTTCTTTGGCTTTTAGATGAAGAAAGACAAAATTCTTTTTATTTAAGAAGCAATGATGAAGCTCTTGATATGAAACTTCTTCAAATGTTTAGACTATATAACAAAACCTTAAGTGCAGCACTTTTTGCAGAAGTAAATGTAGAGAGTTAATATGAACAAGCACAATATATCAACCTCTTGCATATTTGTAGTTAATGATATTTCTAGTAAAGCAGAAGAATTAGTAAAAACTCTTCCTCTTCATTTTACTAGAATAATTAAAAATGAACAATCAGACAGTGATGAGTTTTTAATTGCTCAATCAAATGCTGCAATAAAAGAGGCATATATTGCAACAAATAGTACAAAATATATTATTCTTTGTGGAACTAGTTTTAGAAAAGAAGCACAAAATGCTCTTTTAAAAGTATTAGAAGAGCCACCTTTAAATATAGTTTTTATTATAATTACATCTTCTAAGTCTTCACTTTTACCAACAATTATTTCAAGACTTCCTTTAAAGTACTTAAAAAGCAAAAGTGTACTTCCAAAATGTACTTTGGATATCACAACTTTAGATTTAAAACAAGTTTATAGCTTTTTAAAAGAAAATCAAAAAATCTCTAAACAAGAAGCAAAAGAGTTTATAGAATCACTATTAATTAAAGTTAATAGTCAAAGAATTAGATTATCAAGAAAAGAGTTAGATAGTTTTTCAACCTCAATTAAATTGTTAGAACTAAACTCAAGACCAATAAATATCTTAACTACTATTTTATTGACTTTAGTTCACTCAAAAAACAAACTATCAAATAGAGTATAATAATGTACAAACTCTCTATAGGCGATTTTTATAAAACGTATGAAAACTTAGGTTGCGAAACTGCTGGGGCAAAAATTTTAGCAAACAAAAGTCAAATAAATACAATTTTAATTAAAAATCTTCATGTAGGTGCTGCAAATATTTTAAAACAAGATGCTTTATCTATTGGTGCAGATTTAGCAGTTCCAAGAGCGACAATTATTGCACAAGATAAGCATGTAGATGTAATTTTAATTGCAACTAATAAACAACTGCAAATATTAAGTAAAAAAGAGTTAGTACAACCTTTTGGATTGAAACAAATTGCACTCGATTTAAAAAAATTTATTTTTTCAAATCAAAGCTCTACAAAAATAATGGGTATTATAAATGCTAATGAAGATTCATTTTTTAAAGATAGTCGTTTTAATGGAGCAAATGCTATTAATAAAATTGAAGAACTAATTTGTGAAGGTGCAGATATAATTGATTTAGGTGCTGTTTCAAGTCGTCCTGGAAGTATGAAAGTAGAGCCTAAAGAGGAACTAAATAGACTAAAACCGATTTTAGACACTATTTATAAAGAGAAACTCTATGAGAAAGCTCAATTTTCGTTAGATTCATATGAACCAATGGTAATTGAGTATGCTTTAAATTGTGGCTTTAGTATTATTAATGACATTACGGGTTTAAACAATGATGAAGTTGCAAAACTTGCAGGAAAATATGGAGCTAAAGTTGTTATTATGCATATGCAAAATACTCCTTTAACAATGCAAGAAAACCCTTATTATGAAGATGTTATGCTTGAAGTTCATCAATTTTTTGAACAAAGACTACAAAAAGCAAAATCTTTTGGAGTAAAAGATGTAATTTTAGATGTTGGCATTGGATTTGGCAAAACACTAGAGCACAATTTAACACTACTTAAGAATCATGAACACTTTAAATATTTTGGATGTGAGTTATTAATTGGAGCAAGTAGAAAATCACTTATTAATGCTATTGTGCCAACTTTATTAGAACAAAGACTTCCTGGTACTTTAGCAATTCATTTAGAAGCAATAAAAAGTGGAGCATCTATAGTAAGATGTCACGATGTAAAAGAGCATTATCAAGCTATAAAAATACAAGAAGCTATAAAAAATAGCTCCTTATAGTATTTCGTGTAAGCTATTTGCTTTTTCCATCCATTTTTTTAAACTTTCGTAGTCATCGTTTTCAACCATTTGTCTAACTAAATTCATATGAACTAAAAATAGATCTATTGATTCTATTAGATTATCTTTGTTTTGTCCAAAAATATCACTCCACATTTGTGGACTTGATTTTGCAATTCTACTCATATCTTTAAATCCACCAGCTGCGAGAGCAATAATTGATTTTGGATCTTCATGATTCATAACTGTATTTGCTAGTGAATAAGAGATTGCGTGTGGTAAATGAGACATAAAACAAGCATGAATATCATGCTCTTTTGCGTCCATTACAATAATTCTCATACCAATGCTTTGGAAAATTCTGAATGCTTTATTTACATGTTCATTACCGTTTTGTTCTAAATTACAAAAAACGACAGTCTTTCCTTCATAAAGCTCATTTTGCGCAGCCTTTGGACCAGTTTTCTCAGTTCCTGTCATAGGATGTGCTGCTACAAAATTTTCTCTTATTTGTGAGGGAATATTTTTTATGATTTTTTCTTTAGTCGATCCCATATCAATAATTGTTACATTTTTCTTTATATCTAAAAACTCTGGTAAAAGTGCAACTATTGTATCAACAGGAACTGCTAAAATTATTACATCTGAAACCTCTTTTAAAGTTTGTAAATCAACAATTTCATCAACTAATTTAAGTTCTTCTACCTCTTTTTTTGTTGCATCATTTTTAACATAACCATAAACTTTTTTTGCAATCGCATATTTCTTTACAGCTTTTGCTAAAGAACCACCCATTAAACCAAGCCCAATTACTCCTACATTCACTATAAAACCTTTTAAAACTAAATTTTGGAAATGATTATATCTTAACCATCCTATAAACTTTATTTAGCTATATTAAGCCCTTAATTTAATTATATACTTAAGGGATTATTGTGAAGAAAAGTATCGGTCTTATATCTATAGCCTTAGCGACTGCACTGCATGCTCAAACAATTCAAAAAATAGAATTTACGAACTTAACTAGAATATCAAATGAAATAGCTACAGAAACTGCCAAAATATCTCAAGGAGAAAATCTAGACCCTGCAAAAGTTAATGAAGCAGTAAAAAAGTTTTACAAATTTGGATATTTTGATGATATTCAAGCAACTATAAATGATGGTGTTTTACAATTTATATTTAAAGAAAAACCAGCAATTGCCAATGTTGATATGGAAGGTTATAAAACTAGAGAAGAAGATATACAAGATGTTGTAAAAAGAATTGGTTTAAGCAAAGGTACGATGTACACAAAATCAAGAGTTGAACAAGCTAGAGAAGCCCTACTTAAAGAACTACAAAGAGAAGGGTTGGTAAATTCAGTTGTTGAAATTGAAATGGAACAAATCAATCAAGACTCTGTTGCTTTAACAATTTTAGTAAATAAAGGTGAAGAAATTATCATTAAAGAAGCTACTTATCATGGAGCAACTTCTTTAGATATTGATGACTTTGAAGATGTTACTGCAAATAAAGAAGAAGACTACTTTTCTTGGTTTTTTGGCCAAAATGATGGTGAAGTACAAATAGAAGAGCTCCCATACGAAAACTTAAGAATTAATGAACTTTATTATGAACATGGTTATTTGGATTCAGTGGTAAAGCCACCATTTTTAAAAGTTGATTTTGCATCAAATGAGGCAAAACTAGATTTTTTTATCAATGAAG
>CAYJFN010000022.1:0-13398 GCA_964369325.1 uncultured Arcobacteraceae bacterium | reverse complement strand
CAACAGAGTGGTATTCGATAAAATCTTTACTTAGTTTTTGTTTTGCAAATTTTGGAAATTTTTATACAAAAGAGGATAAATTAGCTGTTTTATCTTTGATGTATGAACTGTTTAACAATAACTATAATAAAAAACTTTTTTTATTTGATTCTTTTTCAAGAAAAATTTATGGTATGGAAACAACATATATTTCTATAAATGTAAAGCAAAAGATACTATTTTTCAAGTCACCAATAGAATCAGTTTTTATAGAAATAAGAAATAAAAGACTGGTTGAAAGAATGCATAAATATTATTCATCTCCCGTAGAAGCTCCAAGTCATGTGAATTTTTTAGAATCAGTTAAAATTATTAAGATTTTACATGAAGCAGTTTTGTATAATAACACAATAGAACAAGCTTATGAAATGATAAACAGAAAAACAGATTATGCTGAGCTATTTTATAACAATTTAAGTATTGATTTACAAAAAAGAGTTAGTTTACCAAAAGATGGACAAAGAAGAAGTTAAGAAATTTAATAGTAAAAGTAGCTATAGATAAATGAAAGAGAAATAATGATTGATAATTTAAACAAAGAGAAATATTTTGCACTGGTGATTATGATAATAATGCTTTTATCTTTAGCATATTTATTTAAAGATTACTTGTATATAATTTTAGTTGCTTCAATTTTAGCACTTTCAACTGCAAAATTAGATGGAAAATTGATGTTGTGGTTGGTAAATATTGGTAAAAAATTTAATATAAATTTTATTATAAGACATAGAAGTATAATCTCATCTGCAATTCTTACTTTGTCTTTTTTATTAATTATTTTTACACCATTGATGTATTTTATATTTAACTCGTATAAATCTATTTTACCTTATGCAAATATTGATAACTTACAGCCTTTGATTAATAAAATTATGAATTTTATTTCAAATTTACCAGAGCCTATTTCATTTTTACAAGAGTATGTAAACTTAGGATTAAAAAATTTTGAAGTATCAAATATAGATATGGATTTTGTAAAAAAAGGTGTTTTACTTGTTGGAACAGTTGTATCAAAGATTAATACAGTTGTTATAGATATTTTTTTAATTCTAACTTTTTACTTTTTAATCAATACCTATGGGCTAAAACTAAAAAACTATATTTATTCACTAATGCCAATTAGTCATGATAAAAAAAATATTTTGTATTTTGAGTTTTCTAATACTAGTTCTGTTGTTTTATACTCTATTATCTTTACAATGTTTGCTCAAGGTATTGCTTTTGGAGTTTTGATGTTGTTTTTTGATTATAGTGCTTTATATACAGGACTTATGGCAGGATTTTTTTCTGTTATACCAATAGTTGGAACAACACTAGTGTATGTGCCAATATCTTTAATGGAAATAGCAAATGGTAATATAACAGGTGCAATAATAATACTACTTTATTCAATTATTTTTATGGGAACAATTATAGATAATGTGTTTAAAATCATTTTTATTAAATATATAAATAAAAAATTAGAGATAAAATATGCTCTTAGTGAAATAATGGTACTTCTTTCTATGATAGCAGCAATTGGAGTTATTGGATTTTGGGGGATAATAGTAGGGCCTGCAATAGCAGCTCTTACAATAGCATCTTTAAAACTTTATAAAGAGACTATTGTTGAATATAAAGATAATTTGAATTAAAAGTAGAGTTAGTCTCTACTTTTAAAAAATATAAACAGATGCAAACCATCCAAATATAACTAGTGGGATGTTGTAGTGAATAAATGTAGGAACAACTGAATCCCAAATATGGTCATGTTGACCATCTACATTAAGCCCTGATGTTGGTCCTAGAGTGCTATCTGATGCAGGGCTTCCAGCATCTCCTAACGCTGCTGCAGTTCCTATTAAACAAATTGTTGCCATAACTGAAAATTCTAGTTGTATACAAAGTGGTGCATAAATTGTTGCAATTATTGGAATAGTTGAAAAAGATGAACCTATTCCCATTGTAATAAATAAACCAACAATTAACATAAGAAGTGCTGCTAGAGATTTATTATCTCCAATAATATCAACAACAGAAGATACAAGTGTTTCTACTCCTCCTGTTGTATTCATAACTGAAGCAAAGCCATTTGCAGCAATCATAATAAATCCAATCATTCCCATCATTTTAAGACCTTTTGTAAAAAAATCTTGAGTTTGATTAGCTTTAATAACCCCTGCAACAATAAATATAATAAAACCGGCAAGAGAACCTAAAATAATTGAATTTGTATATAGTTGAAGTCCAAGAGCTGTTAAAATTGAAATAAAAGCAATAAATATGTGAAAATAGTTAAGTTCTTTAGCTTCAGCTTCTACTTCTAATATTTTACTTACATCATAAACTCTTTTTTTCTTATATGAAAAAAATATTGCAATAAGTAGTCCTATAAACATTCCAAATACAGGAATTGCCATAGCAATTGGAAGTTGACCAGAAACTGCTGTAACACCATTATCAACTAAGTTTTTTAATAAAATCTGATTTAAGAAAATTCCTCCAAATCCTACTGGTAAAAACATATACGTTGCAACTAAACCAAAAGTAATAACACAAGCAACAGCTCTTCTATCAAGCTCTAATTGAGCCATAGAGTGTAAAAGTGGTGGAATCAAAATAGGAATAAATGCAATATGAACAGGAACCAAGTTTTGAGATGATATAGCAGCCGCTAAAATTAATGCCAACATTAAATACTTTATATAAATAAATTGCATAGATGATGCATTTTGATTTACTCTTTTAATAATTGCATTTGATAATAAATCTGTAATTCCAGATTTAGAAATAGCAACAGCAAATGTACCTAACATAGCGTAAGAAAGTGCAATCTCAGCACCTTTTCCAAGACCTTTATTGAAAGCACCCATCGTCTCAATAAGCCCTAAACCAGCACTAAGTCCACCAACAATTGCTCCAACTATCAAAGCAATAACTATATTTACTCTAACAAGTGAGAGTAAAACCATAACAGTAACTGCGATTACTACAGAATTCATAACTAACCTTTATAGTATAATAGTTAGGATTTTATTGAAATTCATATTAAAATAAAGTAAATAGGTTGAAAAATAAAGCAAACTTTAAAATATAGTTTAGATTTTGACAATTTAGTAATCATCAAAATCATCATTGTTATCTTCGTTATAATCATCATAGTCAACTGTAAAAAGTTTAGGGTAACCAAGTTTCACAAGTTCATTATCAAGATTTTCTTCAGATAAGCTATCTTTTACATTTTCAACAATAGTTCGAATATCTTCTTCTTTAACATCATTTGCTCTAAGCTCATAAATAATTGAATTCATAATATACTCCTTAGTTGAAATAAACTCTCATAAGAATTCTATCATTTTTATTAATCTGAGGCAAATTTAATCACTTTTTTGTCATTATTTTTTCTATTAAAATAAGTAAATCTTCTAAAGTAAGTTTAACTGTTGAGTTCATAATCTCTTCAAAACCAATATTTGATTCTTCTATTAGTGCTGCTGCTTGAAGGTAATCTCTATTGTATTTTATTTCATAGATAATTTTATTTATTTTTCCTTTTCTTAAAATATACTCTTTTTCTTTTATGTACGATAGCTCTTTAGGATTTGTTATCTCTTTAGAATTTTGTTCTTCTAAAGTCTCTTGATTATTTATGTTAGTATTTTCCTGAGATGGAAGAGATGAAGTATTATTCTTGGTTTCTGTCATTATTCATTCATTTTTATTTTTTTTGCAGCATCTGCAAGCCTTGCACAGTCAAAAATATTTAATTTTAGAGTATAATTGAAAACCTCTCTAAATGAAATATTGTTGTCTAAAAGAATTTTTGCCCCTGCACTATAATCTTTATTCAATTTAATCTCTTTTACAATTTGAAAAATATGGCTTTGAATAATGGGGTCAATATTACTTATTAGTTGATTATTCATAGTTAATTTACCTCATGTAAAACATTATTTGTTTGAAATTATAGTATAAAAAATGAAATATTATTATAAAAGAAGAGATAACTTCTTTTATAATTTAGTAGAAGAGGTTATAAAACTTCAGATTTTATAACCATCATTTTTTCGTTTGTCATCTCTTCCATAGAGTGATGAATTCCTCCCATTCCAAGTCCAGATGCTTTTGCTCCACCAAATGGCATCCAATCAACTCTAAATGCAGTGTGATCATTTACCATAACAGCAGTTGCATTTAATCTTTTAACACATTTTAAAGCAGTATCAAGATTTTTTGTAAATACTGCAGCTTGAAATGATACCTCTAGAGAATTTGCTCTAGCAATTGCATCTTCAATATCATTATATGAATAAATACAAACAACTGGTCCAAAAACCTCTTTTGTAGAAACTAATGCATCATCAGCTGGATTTACAATAACTGTTGGTTCATAACAAGAATCAGAGATTCTCTTACCTCCTGTTAAGATTTTTCCACCTTTCGTAACTGCCTCATTAACCCATTGCTCAACTCTATTTACTTCTGCATGATTAATAAGTGGACCTACTTCAGTTTTTGGATCAAGTTGATCTCCCACTACGAGTTTTGAAGCATAAGTAGCTAGTTTTGAAGCAACATCATCGCAAATTGATTTATGTACAAAAACTCTTTGAACAGATACACAAACTTGCCCAGCATGATAAAACCCACCTTTCCCAATAGAAGGGATTAGTTCATCTATATTTGTATCTGGCTCAACAATAACAGGAGCAACTCCACCATGTTCTAAGGCAACTCTTGTTCCATTTGCAACTTTTGAGTTTAGATACCAACCTACTGCACCAGACCCTATAAATGTTAAAAAATTTACTTTAGAACTAGTTGCTAGAAGTTCACCAGCTTCTCTTCCACAAACAACTGCTTGAGCCCAACCATTTGGAAGTCCAGCTTCTTTTAAAATCTCTACTAATCTAATTGCACTCATTGGAGTTTGAGTTGCTGGTTTTATAATTACTGAACAACCAACAGCAATTGCTGGAATTACTTGGTGAACTGCAAGATTAAAAGGATGATTAAATGCTGAAACTGCAGCAACTACACCAATTGGTTCTTTAAAAGTATATGCAATTCTATTTGCACTACTTAGTGTATGTCCCATTGCAATCTCTTTTCCTTCTAATGCTCCTAAATGCTCAATTGCAAGTTTAACACCATTAATAGCTCTATGTACTTCTACTTTTGAATCAATATATGGTTTTCCACCTTCGCTTGCACAAAGAATTGTAAGCTCTTCAATTTGTGAAGACATAATTTCAACAACTCTTTCTAGAATTTCTACTCTTTTATATTTTGGTAAAGCTTTTTTGTGGTCTAAAAAAGTAGCACTTGCTAAGTCTATAGCACTCTCTACTTCTTCTATTGAGTTAAATGGAACAGTTCCTACAACTCTTTCATCAAATGGTGATGTAACTTCTATTGTACTCATTTTTTTCCTTTAATTATTTTTATATCATACACTGTTTGTTTGCTAAAAGTTCATTTAAAATTGAATGATTTAGCGAGTAATCCACTGCTAAATCAATCAAGTGAACCCCTTTGCTATTTACACATTTTTCTAAAATTTCTTCAAATTCTTCACAAGATGTTGGTCTGTATCCAGATGCTCCATAACTTTCAGCATATTTCACAAAATCTGGGTTTCCTAAATCAAGGCCATAGTTTTCAAATCCCATACCTGCTTGCTTCCATTTAATCATTCCATAAGCGTTATCATTTAGAATAATAACTGTTAAATCTAAGTTTAATCTAATAGCAGTTTCAAGCTCTTGAGAATTCATCATAAATCCACCATCACCACAAACTGCAACTACTTTAGAATCTGGATTTACCATTTTTGCAGTCATTCCAGATGGAAGTCCTGCACCCATAGTTGCAAGTGCATTATCAAGTAGTAGTGTATTTGGTTGAGCACATCTATAGTTTCTTGCAAACCAAATTTTATAAACACCATTATCAAGTGTTACAATGTCTTGAGGTCTTAATATTTGTCTAATAGTCCTAACAGCTTTTTGTGGCAAAATTGGGAATCGTGTATCTCCAAAATATTTTGCAAGTCTTGTTTTAATATCGTCTGCAACTCTTAAATAGTAATCAAAATCCCAATGTTCTTGTTTTGAGATGGCATTTGTTAAAATTGCAATATTTGATGCAATATCTCCTACAACGTCTAGTTGCGGGAAGTACGTATCATCTACTTCAGAAGGGAAAAAGTTAAAATGAATTACTTTTGTTGCTCCTTCATGATTTTCCATAAAAAATGGTGGTTTTTCAATAACATCATGTCCTACATTGATGATTAAATCAGCTCTTTCTATTGCACAATGAATAAAGTCATCTTTTGAAAGTGCTGCTGTGCTTAAACAAAGTTTGTGATTTTCGTTGATTACTCCTTTACCCATTTGCGTTGAGAAAAATGGAATACCTGTTTCATCTACAAAGTTCGTTAAAGCATCACCAATTCTAGTTCTATTAGCACCAGCACCAATTAGTAAAAGAGGCCTTTTTGCATTTTCTATCATTTTTACTGCTTCTGCAATAGTTTGTTTTTCTGCTCGTGGGTATCTTACTTGATGAACAGGATAGATATTGCATTCTACTTCTTCTTCTGCAATATCTTCAGGAAGTTCAATATGAACTGCCCCTGGTCGCTCAGTTGTTGCTATTTTAAATGCTTCTCTAACAATTGATGGGATATTATTACCATTTACAACTTGTTTTGAATACTTAGTCATAGGTCTCATCATTCTTACAATATCGATGATTTGAAATCTACCTTGTTTTGATTTTTTTATAGGTTTTTGACCTGTAATCATAAGCATTGGCATTCCGCCAAGTTGTGCATAAGCAGCTGCTGTTGCAAAGTTTGTTGCCCCTGGTCCAAGTGTTGCTAAACAAACACCAACTTTCCCTGTAAGTCTTCCATAAGTTGCTGCCATAAATCCAGCACCTTGCTCATGTCTTGTTAGTATAAGTTTGATTTTTGAATTTCTAAGTGATTCTAAAAAGTCTAAATTCTCTTCACCAGGAATTCCAAAAATATACTCTACTCCTTCATTTTCTAAAGCTTTAATAAATAAATCTGAAGCTTTCATAATATCTCCAAGTGTTAATTTTTGATAGTTTCTCTAAAACTATGTTAAATAAAAATTAAAGATAAATTGTAGATTGAATGATGTGTATAAAATCAAGTTTTTAGGGAGTTTTTTTAATATGAAAAATGAAATCATTTGCTAAAAAAACTTGATTTTTGAGTAAAATTGTTACTAAATAAAGTATGAAAAGCTATAAAATACGATTTTGTTACATCCTTGCATGAAAAAATCTTATTTTTCATAAAAAATAACAGTGTTACATATTTACACAAAATTCATTAATATATCTTCCCAAAAAGCTGTAGATGTATTAAATAAAGACACAAATCAAACTCTAATTGTGTGTAATTTGGGAGAATAAATGTACATAAATTATAAAAAGATTTATTGTGTTCTTTCTCTTTTAAATGAGCTAATTCATGAACTACAATTGCTTCTAAAAATTCTTTTGGGGCATTTTTAAAAACTGTTGCTATTCTTATTTCATTTTTGGCTTTCAGTTTTGAGCCTTGCACTCTTGAAATAAATGTGTGCATTCCTAATGCATTTTTTGTTTGTATTTTACTATCATACAAAATTTTATCAATTTGAAACTTTTTAAAATGCTCATTTTTTAATTGCATTACATAATTATATAATTGCTTGTCATTTGTAATTGTATGAGCAGTTGGGTATTTTTGTTTTAAATATGTGGTTAATGTTTTATTTTCTATAAGCTTCAACACTTTTTGTTGAAGCTCACTAGGGTAATGTTTTATTAGATTAATACCACTCATATTAAATACTTGCTTGAATAGTTTTTAAATCTTCTATTTTTTGAATATATTCATCTTTTTTTGACTCAACAAATAAGATTCTTTCTTTGTTAATTGTTAAATATTGATCTTTTGAATATTGAATAATTTTAAATAAATAATTTCTTTTTGATGTTAAAAAATCGTCTATTTTTTCAAAGGCAAAATTTGCTTTTAATTTTGTTAAAATTTCATCTTCTCTTGGATGATAAATATTAAACTTTGTTGGCTCTTTTTCGTACAATAAAACAGATTCATTAATTTGTTGTTCAAAGTGTGAAATAGTAGCTTGCGTGGCTTGCATATAACTATGGTTTAAAGCACCACTAAAGTATGCAAATTTTTTATGCAAAGCTGAAATGTTTTCTAAAATTGCCCTATGATAATACTTTAAAACGTTTTCATAGCTTTTTGCAGCAAAATGCCTAGTTTTTGAAAATTCTAAATCCGAAGCTATTTCTCTGTGAGGTTTTAGAAGTTCATACGGTTCTTGCCATTGTTGAACTTTATGCTTTAATAATCTGTAAACATCTCTAAAAGCGATATCTGAATTTAATTGTACTTGTTTGAATTCTTTGATTATTTTTTTAAATATTTTATCAACTGTTTGATCATCATAAAATAGTTGTTTAAAAATATTATCGGTATCTATCCAATAAGTGTTATATTCTATTCTTTCATATGAGTTTTTATTTAAAAAAGAACTTTTATCTTCAAATCTACATGATTTTTGGTTTTTAATATTTTTGTAGATTGTCGTTGACATCATTTGCATAGTAGATTCTAAAGAGTTATGAATTGTAAATAGTTCCTTTGAATAAGTTGTCTCAATATTATTAAATCCAGATATAACTTCATTTTCACTCTCTTTAAGTATTTCACATAAACTTTCAAAAACACTAATAATAATATGATATTCTTTAATCAGAATATCGCAAAAATTTCTCAAATCCTTTTTTATAGCAAATTCTTTTGCTTCAGCAGCTTGTGGTCTGATAGTATTATTAATAAAATTTAACACTTCTTGTATATTTGATTGTTTGATTAATTCTTCATTTGAAGATGTATCTACATTGTGTATTTTATTAATTTCTTGTATATATTTTTTATATTTATCTTCAAAGAACGAAAAGTCTTTTAGTTTATTATTTTTTAAATCAAATTTAAATTCGTTGATAATGTTTTCATATGCTGTTTTTATCAACACATCTTGCTGTTCTTCTCTAGCTTCTAAGGCTAATTTAGCTGAAATTGGAGTTACTTGTGCAAAATATTGCGAAAATTTATCTTTAACATAATTTACAGTTGTCTCAATTTGTTCTTGAGTAAATTTATCTTTTTGATTTAAAACACAAAGTGATTTATTTTTAAATTGACTCATATACTCTTCTAAAATTTTAGCTTCACTTTGTTTGCCTGCATTATCAATTAATGTAAGCCAAATAATTCCACCTACATCTCTTAAAACTTTTTTTGTAGTATCTGTATCACTTTGACTCTGTGAGTTTAGTCCAGGCGTGTCTACAAAAGAAATATCTTTTAGAATATCCATTGGAGCATATAAAGTTAAATATTTGATATCTTGCATCTCATGCTCTCTTTGATCAGTAAAAGAGGCAATTTTTTCAATACCATGATATTCATTAAGCCCTGATTTGTAAGTAATTTTTAGCTTATATTCAGGTCCATAATTTATAAAATTCACTTTAGAAGTAACAGGAGTAATTCCTGTTGGGAGAATATTTTTTGAAAGCAGAGCATTTAAAAATGTAGATTTACCTGCAGAAAATTGACCAGTAATTGCAACTTCCATTGGATAAGTTGCTCGTTTTATTTGCTTGTCAAGTAATGCTTCTAACTTAGCTGAAGGAAGAAATTTTGGATCCAACAAAGCTTCCTTTATTTTTTTTATATCACCAACTAAACCTTTTTCAAAAACTGTTTGTTTAGGAATATATGTAGCTTTATACTCTTTTATAAAATCGCTTAAAATATTCATATCTTAAGTCCTTTGCTAATATCGTCAAGTTTTTTTATTTTTTGATGTATTTGTATTGTTTGTACATCTTTGTTTTTTTCATTATCTTCATAAGTAGAAATTCTATTTAAAAGTATTTTTTCGTCTTTAATTAATTGATGTTCAAATATTTTAAGAGGTTCTTGAAGCTTATTAAAGAAATTTTCTATAAGAAGTTGAGAAATTATATTTGTTTTATCTTTTAGATTTAAATTAATTGGTTCAAATTCATCTCTTATATGGATTTCTATTTGTCTATCAAATTCAATTAATTTACTCTCTTTTGCTTTTACAACTTCTTGAATGATTTTATTAATTAAGATTTCATTTGATGAGGTTAAAAAACCTGTTTTAAATTCATCTTGAAAGAATCCTCTTGCGTCAAAATTATCATTATTGTAATCCAATACAAAGCCAAGTGTATTGTATTTTTGTTCACAAACTTCGCCAATGTCTTGAGATTTTTTAATAAATTTATAACGATAATCTCTTACTATATCAATAATACCATCTTTAATTGCAGTTTGTATAATGGTTTTGATTCTACTTGATTCTGGACGTTTTTTATCTTTTTCTAATGAATATTTAACATCATTAAAAACTCTTTGTTTAATTATTAGTTGTAAATCTATTAATTCATCTTTTATAAAAGTTTCTAGTGTTTGTATATATTTAATGGCTTCATTTTTATAATTTATAATATCATTTTTTATAGTTATAAAATTTTGTTCATTCTCAATTTTTTTATTATTAAACTCTTTTAAATCTAATTCCAATTCCTCTTTTGATTTAGATAGTAAAATAATTTCATAATGTAATGATTTTAACTCTTTTTCTATTGTTTTAAGAAGTTTGTTTTTTGATGATTTTATAATTAAATCGGATTTATTTGAATCGCTTCCAAATAAAGTATCAAGTAAATATTCTTCTATTTGTAAAATTCCAGTATCTTCTAAAGTATATCCAGCTTTTAAAGCAACATCTGCTTTATTTGTTCTATGTAAAAGTGCCATTTTTCCAGAAATAGGAATAAACTTTATAGTATTTAAAATATAGTCAAGTTTATTATCTTTGTTTTGCAAAGTAAGTTGTTGCTTGATGGATTTTTTTGTGTATTCTATTACTTCATTTAGTTCTTTTTTTGAAACAGTATCTGCTCTTGTTATTACAATTAATAGTTTAGATATATTTTGATAAAGCAAGGCATCAATAATAAATTCAACATCTTTTAAAGTAGCACTTTGACTTACATTCATAAGGTGAAGCATCAAGTCACATTGGCTTAAATACTCTTTTGTAATCTCTTCTCTTTGAATAACAGGGTCATCAAGTCCAGGGGTATCAACTATTTCTATACCATCTTTTAAAAATTCTAAATTTGATTTTAGCTCTACATATTTAACTAAATTACATTTTTTACCACTCTTTTGTGCAGAGGTATATAGTGCTAAGTCGCTAATATTAACATCTATATTATATGAATCATTTTGTATGTATTTGTTTAAATCTTCTTTAAAAGTCGTTTGTGTCTCTTGCACAAAAGTAGCTATCTCTTCAAATTCATTTGCACTTTTTACAATATTGTTCCACTCATTTGTGTTCCAAAAAAAGACTTTGGCACTACTAGCTTCATCATGTTTTACAATAGTTAAATTTGCAGTTTCAGGAACTACAGCACTTCCTAAAATCTCTTGACCCATCAAAGCGTTTAACATAGTAGATTTTCCTGCATTCATAACACCTGTAATTCCTATAGAGAATTTTTGGTTGTTTATGTAACTACTTACTTCATCTAACTCTTCTATAAGCTCTTTAGAAGTAAATATTGATTTTAAATCATCTATTACTGTTTCAAGTTCAAGTTTATTTTCTTGAAATGTTTTATTGTTTAGTTCTTTTTTATCTAAGTTTGTTTCGTGTTCAATTACTGAAATTAGATTTGAATCAAATAAAGACACAAGTTTATTGTAACTTGATAAGTCTAAAATATTTTCTTTATGTAGATATAAAAAAGCATTATTAAGTTTTTTAAAATCCTCTATTTCAGTCTTGTTATTAATATTATCTAAAAGGTCATATTGTAGTTGATTTAGCTCATCTAAATTTGTTGGAGCTTTATTTGAAACTTCTTCACATAAAGTTATAAAAGAGTCTAAAGCTAAAAATTTTTCACTGTTTTTTCTTGTTGGAACTAATATAAGTGCAGCTATTTCAAAAAAGTTTGGGTTCGATTTACTTTTTGTTGTGTTAAATGAGATTCTTTTATCAATTTGTATTCCATGATACAGTAAAAAATAGTTGTTTGCTAAATTCATTTTGTCTCTTTTTGTGTAATTATAATATAAAATATTTAATTTTAAGTATTAGAACAATTTTTTATAAACAAAATATAATTAAGAGTGAAGTTTTGAAATATGTTTATTTTATAAACATTGTCATACGAAAAAAGACTACATAAACAAAACAGTTTTATGCAACAAAAAGTCTTTTATTATAATCAAAGAAATTAACAAATTTAAGAAAAGTTTTATATTAAGATAAAAAACTAGTGTCAGAAAACAAGTTATATAGTCCAGAGTTTTGTCAATAGTTTTTTAAGTAATTGTATTCTACAATCAAAAATTAAGACACATCTAGAAGATGTGAAATTGTTTATATTAATGGGGAAAAGATTTATGGATAAAATTAAAGTACTAGCTATTTGCTCAAGTCCACGAAAAAGAAAGAATACAGAACAACTATTGTTGAAAGCAGTTGAGGGTTGCAAAAGTGTCGGTGCAGAAACTGAAACCTTTACGGTTTCGAATAAAAACCTCAATCCTTGTAAAGGATGTTCAGCCTGTTAAAGGGTAAAAAAGTGTCCTATTAAAGATGATATTACCGAACTTTTTGAAAAAATGAAAGAAGCTGATGTTGTTCTTATGGGTTCGCCTATATTTTTCTATGATGTTACCTCACAATGTAAAATGATTATTGATAGAAGTTATGCAGTACAACCATTGAACCAAAATAAGGTTGGTGGGATTTTACTTACTGCTGGAAGTATGGGTGGTTCATCTGCTTTAAGCACACTAAATATGTTTTTTACTGTGCAAGGAATAACTTCAGCAGGATATGTTTTGTCTTTAGGAGAAACTAAAAATAATGAAAAAGGTTTGCAGTCTGCTTTTGATTTAGGAATTAAGGCAGTTAATATGGCAAAAACATTAAAAGAAACTCCTCACGATTTTGGTATGCACAATCACTATGCTTACGGCACACATACAAGATGAGCATTTAGCGAAATATGCAACATAAAATTGAATAAAATAATTATAAAGGAACAAAGAAGTAGCTAGCTAAGAAAAATTTGAATTGTGAGCAAAAACTATAAAACATTTAGATAGTTTCACATAACAAAGCAGCTATCTGCTTTGTTATAACGCAATTATTTTAAAGAAACTAATTTTCTTCTTAAATATGCAATTTTGTTTTGAAG
>CAYJFN010000021.1:1674-13805 GCA_964369325.1 uncultured Arcobacteraceae bacterium | reverse complement strand
TAAAAAATTATTCAAATATTTAAAAAATTAAACAAAACCTAAGAAAAATTACAGCTTAACTTAGATAAAATCACAGACTTTACAAAACCTTGCTGGTGTTTTTAAGATATCGGCGAAATCTAAAAGGAGATTAAATGTCAAAAGTTAAGCATTATGAAACAATGTTTATTTTAAAGCCAACATTAACTGAAGAAGAGATTGTTGCACAAATTGAGTTAGTTAAATCTAACATTGAGAAAAATGGTGGAGAAATCGTAAGTTGTGATGATATGGGAACAAGACCATTAGCTTATGAAATCCAAAAAAACAAAAGAGGTTACTACTTTGTTATCTACTTTAAATCACCTGCAAATGCAATTTTAGAGCTAGAGAGAAACTACAGAATTAATGAAAATATTATCAGATTTATTTTTATTAAATATGAAAGCAAAAAAGAAGTTTCTGCTTGGACAAAAATGAGTGATGAGGCTGCAAAAAAAGCAAAATAATTAAACAAAGGAGCCTATTATGTATAATAAAGTAGTAATGATTGGAAACTTAACTAGAGATATTGAGCTAAGATATTTACCAAGTGGGGCAGCTATTGCAAAAGGCGCAATTGCAACATCTTATAAATATAAGTCTTCAACTGGTGAGCAAAAAGATGAAGTTTGTTTTTTAGATTTCAATATTTTTGGAAGAAGTGCCGAAGTTGCTAACCAATACCTAAGAAAAGGTTCTAAAGTTTTATTAGAAGGTAGACTTGTACTAGAACAATGGACAGGTCAAGATGGAAGTAATAGAAGTAAACACTCTTTAAGAGTAGATACTATGAAAATGCTTGATACAAAAGGTGATTCACAAAACACAAATGAGTATCAATCAAATGATTATGGACAGCAACAACCTTCATATAATCAAATGCAACAACAACCAAATCACTATGGAAATAACGCATATGCAACTGGTGGAATAGCAGGTGGTGCTTCAATGCAACCAACTCATAATATTCCTGAAATTGATATAGACGAAGACGAAATACCGTTTTAGAATAAAAGGAAATAACAATGGCTGAAAGAAGAAAATACGGAAAAAAATTCTGCAAATATACAGAAATGAAAGTTGATTTTATCGACTATAAAAATGTTGATATTTTAAAATTATCTATGAGTGAAAGAGGTAAAATTATGCCTAGAAGACTTACAGGTAACTCAAAAAGCTCTCAAGAGATGGTAGAAAATGCAATCAAAAGAGCAAGACATATGGCTTTAGTTCCATATATTGTAAATACTAAAAATGTTACAGATGCAGCATTTGCTAAGTAATTAAACTATTTTTCTAGAAAAAAGGGAAAAGCATTTTGCTTTTCCCTTTTTTTATTTAGTTATAACTTATAAAAAAATGATGTTTCAAGCTCCTAAAATATACCTTTTCATAAAAAAGAGTGACACAAATTATTGTTTTTTTCCCCAGATGTGACAATTTCTGGATAAATTGTGCTATAATTTTATATGGAAGATTTAGACACCAATAAAAAGAGTTTAACATGATAGAACCTTACGCGCTCTTGTACGCACAAAAAGAAGATGAGAATCCGCTATTTTTAAAAAGTCTTTTTAAAAATGTATATACTGCAAATACTGCAAAAGCAGCTTGGGAAATTTATAAAGAAAAGAATCCAAAGATTGTTGTTTTAGATATGAATCTTTCTGATATGAATATCTTAGAAATTGCAAGCAAAATAAGAACTTTAGATAAACAATGTAAAATTGTTATACTTGCAAATGAGTCTGAAACTACAGTAGAAGAATTATTATTTGCTATAAAGCTTCATTTAACAGAATATATTATTAAACCAATTAATGCAGAAGATTTAGCAATAGTTGTAAGACGTGCTATTGAAGAATTAAAAGAGGATGATAGTAAAGTAAATCTTCTTGAACTTGCTAATAACTTCTTTTGGGATAAAAAACTGGATAAATTGTATAAGAATGATAAAGAAATAAAGCTTACAAAAAAAGAGACAGAGCTTTTAAAACTTTTAAGTTCAAAACTAAATTCTGCTGTGCCAACAGATGAGATTATGAAATTTATTTATGATAATTCAGTTTGTAGTACTAGTAAGTTTAGAACACTTTTATATAGACTAAAACTTAAAATAGATTTTGAGCTGGTTGAATCAATTTATGCAATTGGATATAAGCTTAAAGTTAAAAATAAAAAATAAAACTATTTTTAGATATAATCCTTTAAAATAATATTTTATAAGGATTGTTAATGATAGAGAATATTGATAAAAAATATGTTTTAAATACATATGCAAGAAATTATGTAAATTTTAAAAGAGGCAAGAACGCAACTTTATTTGATGAAAAAGACAAAAAATATATTGATTTTACATCAGGAATTGGTGTTGTAAGTGTTGGACATGGAAATAAAGAAGTCGCTAAAACTATCTACAATCAAGTAAAAAATATATCTCACATCTCAAATCTTTATGTTATTGAACCACAAGCTTTATTGGCTAAAAAAATACAAGAGCAAAGTGGATATGACATGGCAATGTTTTTTGCAAATTCAGGAGCTGAAGCAAATGAAGGTGCAATAAAAATTGCAAGAAAATATGGTGAAACAAAATTTAATAATAAAAAGTTCAAAGTTATAACATTAGAACATTCATTTCATGGTAGAACAATAACAACTGTAAAAGCAACTGGACAAAAAAAGATGCACACACCAAGTTTTGCACCATACCCAGAAGGTTTTTCTTATGACTTATCATTGAAAGATATTTACGATTCAATAGATGACCAAACAGTTGCAGTTATGATTGAGCTTGTTCAAGGAGAGGGTGGTGTTCAACCACTAGATAAACAAGAAGTTCAAAAGCTAGCAAAATACTTAAAAGAGAAAGAGATTTTACTAATTGTTGATGAAGTTCAAACAGGTTGCTACAGAACAGGAGAATTTCTAGCATCAAATTTATATGAGATAGAGCCAGATATTATTACACTTGCAAAAGGAGTTGGTGGAGGTGTTCCAATTGGTGTAGTTATGACAAAATTAAAAGATATTTTTGTACCTGGTGATCATGGCTCAACATTTGGAGGAAATTATTTAGTAACAGCAGCAGCATTAAAAGTTATTTCAATTTTAGACAAGCATAAAAAAAGTGGAAAACTAGATAGCACAATAGATTATTTTAATAATAAACTAACACAACTTTATAAAGAAAATACACATTTATTTACACAAGAAGTTGGACTTGGCTTAATTAAAGGACTTCGTGTTAAAGATGAAGATACTTTAGCAAATATTATAAAAGCAGCACTAAAAGAAAGAGTTTTAGTTTTAAGAGCAGGGAAAAGCACTTTAAGATTTTTACCACCACTTACAATTACTAAAAAAGAGATAGATAAAGGTTTTAATAGGTTGCAAAATGCGCTTAAAACAGTTCAATAAACTATTAATAAGCTCTTTTTTAGTTGCATCATATTTAAATGCAAATGAATTAAAAGAGCAGATTTTATCAAGCGATAGACTTGAGCTTTTTAATTTAACTCAAGAGCAAATAGTAGAAGAGAGTTCAAAACTAAGAAAAGAGTGGATAAACCCAATTACATATAAACTTTCTAAAACTTACAATGATGGCAATCATGATCCATTAAGATCAACAATTGCAGTAAATCAACCTATTTTTAGAAGTGGGGGAATCTTTCAAGCGATTTATTATGCCGAGTCTTTTGAAAAATATTCAAATTTGGATTTAGAATCTCAAAAAATAGAACTTATAAAAGATGCTTTTAAACTTCTTTTTGAAATTCATACAATCAATTTTACAATAAAAAAGCAAGAGCTTTTAATAGCAAACTCTGATTTGGAAATACTTAAAAGAAGAGAGCAAGTTCTAAATGGAATTAGTGATACTTCACTTTTAGATAATGCAATTTTAGATGCAAATACAAATAAAAACAATTTAGCTGAACTAGTTTATCAAAAAAATGAACTAATAAATAGCTTTAACTCTATTTCAAGTGCAACATATGAAACATTTGAACTTCCAGAGTTTACTTTAATTAATAGTGAAGATTATTTGGAAAATAATTTAAATATATTAAAAATTCAAGAAGATGTAAACAATAAAAACTATTTAAATCTTTTAACTATTTCAAACTATTTGCCATCAATCAATTTTACATATGATTATACAAAATATCATGATGATTATGATCCAAGAATTATAACCCAAACAAATGAAGATGTAATAGGGTTAAATTTAACAATACCATTTGATTTTAGCACATTTAATGACATACAAAGTTCAAAAATTGACTATTTAAAATCAAAGTTATCATTAAATACAACTATTTTAGAAGAGGAAAATTTTTATAAAACAGCACTTTCAAAAATAGATATGATTGATTCAAAAATGAATATAGCAAGGCATGATTTTGAATTGTATGATTCATTATTAAATGATATTGTCCAAGCAGCAAATGCTGGACTTAGTTCATATGCTGATGTAAAAACTCTTGAAAATTCAAAAGAGATAAAATCTTACGATATTAAAATATTAAGGCTTGAAAAGCAATTAGAGCTTCTTGAGCTTTATGCAAAAAAATATATAGCTAATAAGTAGAAAGAATTTTTCTACTTATTTGGCTTATTTTTTTGGTTTAAATTCCAAGTAATATTTTATTTCTGCTTCATTTAATATTTTAATTGTATTTGTACTTCCAGGCATTCCAACAGGATACCCAATTGCAGTGATATAAGGACCTTTTTTATCTAGTAAATTTTTCTCTTCTAATGTTTTAAGCATTTTATTAAACATTTTTGATGCATGAGATTCTTTTATAACATCAATTGGAGTAACTCCCCAAACAGCTGCAAGTGAGTTTAATACTTTCTTTTTATGAGTAAAGGCATAAATTTTTGTTTTAGGTCTGTATCTTGAGACTTTTATAGCACTTTGCCCAGAACTTGTAACTACCAAAATTCCTTTTGCACCAATATCATCTGCAAGCTTTGTTATAGTTGCTTGAATAACATCAAATTCATCTAAATATGGAAATTTTTGTTGTTTGTCATAGTTATAAATATCTTCAGTTCTTGAAATAATATTGCTCATTGTATCTACAACATTTATAGGATCTTCCCCAATGGCACTCTCTTCACTAAGCATTACAACATCAGTTCCATCTAATACTGCATTTGCAACATCAGAAATTTCTGCTCTTGTAGCTCTTTCTGAATTTGTCATAGATAAAAGCATTTGAGTAGCAGTAATTACAGGCTTGCAAACTAAATTTGCTTTTTTTATAAGTTTTTTTTGAATAGTAGGAACATCATAATAAGGCACTTCTATTCCTAAATCACCTCGTGCAACCATTATTCCATCACTTGCTTCTAAAATTTCATCAATACTTTCAACAGCATCAAATTTTTCAATTTTTGCAATAAGTTTACCTTTATAATCACCTAACAATGCTCTTGCTTCTTTCATGTCTTTTGCATTTTGAACAAATGAAATAGCAAAATAATCTACTTTATTTTCTACTCCCCAAGCAATATCTTTTTTGTCTTTTGGTGTAATTACATTAATATCAATTGCAGTATTTGGAAAATTTACTCCTTTTTTAGAAGTTAGTATTCCACTGTTTTCAATTTTGGCTTTTAGTTCACCTTTTGTTTGAAAAACTTTTGCTCTAATTGTTCCATCATACAAATAAATATAATCATCAACTTTTATTTTTTGCACAATATCAGGATAGTTAATAGAAACAACATATTCATTATCGCTTTTTTTATACCCAACAATTTCATCTTTTTGTAAAGTTATAATATCACCTCTTTGTAGCTCAAAAGGCTCTTCAAGATCGCCTATTCTAACTTTTGGCCCTGAAATATCTTGTAAAACTCCAACAACTGTACCTAAATTTTTCATAGCAGTTCTAATATTAGCTAGAGTTTGAGCATGATACTCGTGAGTTCCGTGAGAAAAGTTTAATCTAAACATATTAGCTCCAGCTTTTATAAGCCCTTCAATTACTTCTATACTATCACTTGCTGGACCCAAAGTCGCTAAAATTTTTGTCTTTTTTTCCATTAGGTTACTCCTTTATAATAATTTTTCGAATATTATAACAAAAAAGTACCATTTAGATTACAAAATATTGTATATTTAATTGACAAAGAAAGTTTTGCAATGTAGAATTTGCCACTTAAAGGAATATGATGAGATTTAATAATTATTTTAATGAATGGCTATATGGCAAAGATGGATACTACAGTAAATATCACTCTATTGGAAAAGATGGTGATTTTTATACATCAGTTTCAACATCTAAATTTTTTGGTGGAGCAATTGCAAATAAAATCATAAAAACCATAAAAAGTGGTTTTTTATCTAAAGATACAGCAATTGTTGAAATTGGAGCACATCATGGATATTTACTTGCAGATATTATAGAGTTCATTAATACGCTTGAACCAAAACTTATAGAAACTCTAAATTTTGCTATAGTAGAAAGATTTGAAAACTTACAAATTCAACAGCAAAATTATTTTAAAAAAGAGTTTGGTGAAGCTATTACTATTAAACACTATGATGATATTTCAAAATTAAAATTACAAGAAGCATTTATTGTTGCAAATGAAATATTTGATGCATTTCCTATAGATTTGGTTTATACTTCAAATAATATTTTACAAAGTGCATTTGTAGATAACCATAATATAAAGTTTCAAACTTGCAAAAGTGAGTATCTAAAAAGAATTTGTAATAAATATAATATTTCAAAAGGTGAAGTAGCAATTGGTTATGAAGAGTTTGCAAAAAACTTAGCAACAAATATAACAAAATTTGAGTTTCTTACTTTTGATTATGGAGAAAAATATCCAAGAAATGAATTCAGTATAAGAGTTTATTGTAAACACAATGTTTATCCTTTATTTGAAGAAAATTTACAACTAGAAAAACTATTTAAAAATAGTGATATAACCTATGATGTTAATTTTGCTCACTTAATAGATAGCTTTAAAGAAGCTAATATACAAAATGAAACTTACACAACTCAATCAAAAGTACTTGTTGAATTTGGTATAATCGACCTTTTAGAAATTTTAAAAAATAATTGCGATGAGAATATCTATTTAAGAGAGGTTCAAAAAGTGAAGATTTTACTAGAACCAACTGGTATGGGCGATAGATTTAAAGTAGCATTATTTAAAAAGGATAACATTTGAAACTAGTAATAAATGGTGAAGAAAAAGAGTTTAAAAGTGATATTTCACTTCAAGAGGTGATTACTTTTTTACAAATTGAAGACAAAGTTATGGCAGCAGCAGTTAATATGCAAGTTGTAAAAAAAGAACAATGGAGTAAACATATTTTAAAAGAGAATGACTCTTTGGAGTTACTTCAATTTGTTGGCGGTGGTTGATAAGCAATGAGTAAAACTAAAGGAGATGTGGCAGAAGAAAAATCTTGTGAATATTTAATTTCAAATGGTTTTACTATAATTGAAAAAAATTTTTATGCAAAAAAACTAGGAGAGATTGATATTATTGCTTTAAAAGATGATGTTTATCATTTTTGTGAAGTAAAATCTGCACAAGATTATGAAACTGCTGTCAATAATCTTAGTTTTTCAAAACTTTCAAAACTAAAAAGAAGCATTGAATACTATCTTCAAACTAAAAAGATCAATCCAAGTTATGTAATAAATGCAATAATTGTTGTAGACAATCAAATAGAGTTTTTAGAAAATATTACACTTTAATATTCTTATGTGAAAGTCCAAAGTAAGTACCATCTATATAGTAAAGAGATATTTCAAAATTAATTAGATATAATATTCAACTTATATTAGGAGTTTTTTTGTACGACAAAGAGATGAGGGCTATTCAAAAGGCCAATCGTTATCGCCAAAGAACCATATTAGATTCAGATATTATTGATGCTGCTTCAAATGACTATTTGGGATTGGCAACAAATAAAGATTTACTTCAAAAAGCTTATGAAAGAGTTTCAAAAATTTCATATCATTCTCCAAAATCATCAATTTTAGTAAATGGCTATAGTAAAATTCATCAAGAGTTTGAACAAGCTCTATGTAATGCCAATAAGTTTGAAGATGGTATTGTTTTAGGAAGTGGATTTTTAGCAAATTTATCTATGATTGAAGCATTGGTTCGGAAAAAAGATTTACTAATCATGGATGAAGAGTATCATGCAAGTGGAATTGTTGCCACAAAACTTCTAAATAAAAGTCAAGTAAAATTTTTCAAACATAATGATATTTCTAGTTTGAATGAAATTTTAAAAAATACTAGCAAAGAACAGTATAATAGAATTATCATAGCAATAGAGGGCGTTTACTCTATGGGTGGTGATATAGCAAATAAAGAAATTTTTACTATTGCAGATAAATATGATGCTTTACTAATCGTTGATGAAGCTCATAGTAGCGGAGTAATTGGAGATAATTTATTAGGAGTTTTTGATTATTACAATATAACTCCAAATAAAAATCATATAAAAATGGGAACTTTAGGAAAAGCTTATGGAAGCTATGGAGCTTATATTTTAGCTTCACATGAAATTATTGAATTTTTGCTGAATAAGGCAAAAGCAATTATTTATACAACAGCACTTTCACTTTTTGATACAGCACTTGCGCACGAATCTTTTAACTATATTCAAAAAAATAAGAAAAACCTAAGAGAAAAAATAGATAAAAATTTAGAAATCATAAAAGAAAATCTGAAAATAAACGCGTCTAGTTTAATAGTTCCTATACCAATTGGCGATAATCAAAAAGTATTGCATATACAAAAACAGTTACAAAAACTAGGTTTCGCAGTAGGTGCAATTAGGCAACCAACAGTTAAAAAAGCAATAATAAGGCTTATTGCAAAAATTGACATAGAAGAAGAAAAATTAATAGAAATAACAAAATATTTACAACAAAATAGAGGGTAATATGGATAGGGTAAAACAGTTAATAAAAGGAAATGAGAAGTTTAGAAATCTTTATTTTCCTTACTTTGAAAAAGATTTAAAACGTTCAGTAGAAATTGGTCAACAACCACAAGTTTTATTTATTGCTTGTAGTGATAGTAGGGTAACTCCTGATTTAATGCTAGATGCAAAACCAGGCGATATGTTTATTTTGAGAAACGTTGGTAATTTTGTACCTCCTTTTAAAGCCGATGATGATTTTCATGGAAGTGCAGCAGCAATTGAATACGCAGTTTCTGTTTTAGAAGTTAAAGATATTATAATTTGTGGGCATTCACATTGTGGAGCTTGTAAAAGTTTATATCAAGATTTACCAAATGCACAATCATATGTTCATGTAAAAAAATGGTTAGAACTAGGACAAAAAGCAAAAGAGTTTACATTAAAAAATATTGTTGATCCAAGTAATGAAGAAAATCTTTATAGACAAACAGAAAGAAACTCTTTGTTGTATCAAGTAGAAAACTTATTTTCTTATCCTGATGTAAAAAATAGAATTGAAAAAAATATTTTAAAAATTCATGCATGGTATTATTGTATAGAAACGGGAAATATAGAGTACTATGATTTTGAAGAAAAAAAATATAAGCCAGTAAAAGAGATGGTAGAATGAAACAAAATATTGAAGTAAGAAAAATACCAAGAAAACACCTTATAGCTATTTTTACAGTTATTTTTATAGGAATTGCATACTATTTATCAAGTACAACATTAAAAGCAAAAAAACTACAAGAAATACTAGCAACTCTAGGACATAAAAATACAACTGATGTAGTTGTATTTAGAACTCACAAAGTAGAAGATCAAGAAGTTAGAAAAAAGGGAACTCTTTACTCACTAAAGTTTACAGACCTTGATTTACAACAAGAGTGTAAAGGTTTTGTTTTGTATGATTACAAAAAAGTTTATAGCAAGGATATTGAGTGCAAATAATAATAGATAAACTAGAAAGTAATCAACGACTCACAAAAGAAGAGGCTTTAAAACTCTACGACTTAGACCTTTTTGTCTTAGGCAAGTATGCTAATAAAATAAGAACTGACAAATTTGGTAAAAAAAGTTATTTTAATATTAATAGACATATAAACCCAACAAATATTTGTAAAGATGTTTGTCAATTTTGTGCATATAGCTCAAGCAGAAAAAACCCAAATCCTTATACTATGACCCATGAAGAAATTTTAACTACAGTTGAAGATGCTTTAAAAAAAGATATCAAAGAAGTACATATTGTATCAGCTCACAACCCTCACACAGGACTAGATTGGTATTTAGATGTATTCAAAAAAGTTAAACAAAAATTTCCTCAACTTCACGTAAAAGCATTAACAGCTGCAGAAATTCATTTTTTAAGCAAAGAGTATGGTTTAACATACGAAGAAATTATTGCAAAAATGATTGAAAGTGGAGTTGATTCTATGCCTGGTGGTGGGGCAGAAATCTTTGATGAAAAGATTAGAAAAAAAATCTGTGGTGGAAAAGTTGACTCAAAACAGTGGCTAGACATTCACAAACTTTGGCACGAACAAGGTAAGCTTAGTAATGCAACAATGCTTTTTGGACATATAGAATCAAGAGAGCATAGAATTGATCATATGTTAAGACTTAGAGATTTGCAAGGTATAACAAATGGATTTAACGCTTTTATTCCTTTAGTTTATCAAAAAGAGAATAATTTTCTAAAAGTGGAAGATTTTCCTACAGGACAAGAGATATTAAAGACTTTTGCAATTTCCAGAATTGTTTTAGACAATATTCCAAATATAAAAGCTTATTGGGTAACAACAGGTATAAAACTAGCACTTTTAGCTCAAGAGTTTGGGGCAAATGATTTAGATGGCACTATTCAAAAAGAGTCAATAAACTCTGCAGCAGGTGCTGCTAGTGCGAATGGTATGCCACTAGAAGAGTTTATAAAGCTTATCAAAAATTCTGGCTTTATACCAGTTGAAAGAGATTCAATTTACAACGAACTAAAAATTTATGAGTAGTATTACCATCTTTAAAGATGGTAATACTTTCACTAACTTTGCTATTATTTTTAAAAATTACGTTTTTAATACTATCATAAAAAGAAAACTTTAAAAAAAACTTTTGTAGAATACAAGGCTATTACTTTAAGTAAGTATAAATTTAGGAGAAAGAAATGAAAAAAATTACAAAAATTAGTTTAGCAGCTTGTATTGCGGTTGCTGGTTTAACTACTGCAAATGCAAAACCACTTGCAGAAGCTATCAAAGACGTAGAAGTATCAGGAAGCGTTGTTTATAGATATAACGATTATAACAATAGCTTAACAAATGCAAATGATACAAACAATAATTATAAAGTTGCTGTAAACTTAGGATCAAAAGTAAATGATGATGTTAAATTACATACAAGAATTATTGCAGGTAACACTGCAGGAGACTTAGGATTTACTTCTTTAGATGTTGGTGGACAAAGTGATTCATCTGTAGATATTGCTTTAAGTGAAGTATATTTTTCTTATACAGGGTTAAAAAATACTGTAGTTACTATTGGTAAGCATGGTCTTTTTACACCTTGGACAGTAGGGCAAAGTGCAGATGGAGCTGAGCAAACAGGAACAGGTATTGTTGTAAAAAGTACATGGGGACCAGCTACATTTATAGCAGCTTATGATAATCAAACAAATGTTGATAAATCAGGAGCTTTAGCTGGCAAAGTAACAGGTGCAGAAGATTTAGTTGCACTTGCAGTTATTGGAAATGTAGGACCAGTTGCTCTTGATGCTTGGTATGCAGATGCTGATACAGTAGCTGATACATATACAATTGGAGCTAAAGCTAACTTTGATATTGAAGGTATTGATTTTGGAATTGATACAAGATATACAAACTTACAGTTAGATGATAGTTTTTTTATAAAGTATCCAGGTCTTACAGAAGATAATAATACATTTAAATTAGGTCTTACTGCAAAAGCGGGTATTTTTAATGCAGCTTATGACTATACTTGGACAGACAAAGATGGTGGTTTAGGTGCAGTTGATGATAGTGGTATCACAGTATATGATGGTTGGGGAGTACAGTCAAATGGTAAACCAGATGCTGATTTACACCACTTAGGATTTGGTGTTCAAGCAACTGATACTATTCATGTAGCA
>CAYJFN010000021.1:0-1574 GCA_964369325.1 uncultured Arcobacteraceae bacterium | reverse complement strand
GACAATGCAGACGAGATTGATGGTGACTTTAGAGGAAGATTACAAATTGCATATACTTTCTAATAAAGTAGTTTAATTCAATTTTTCCAAAAGCCAAGGCAAAATGCCTTGGCTTTTTTTATGTATGCTATCTAACAACATAATAAGTAAAACTATGCTAGTATCTGCTTTTATAAAACTTACAAGGATACAAATGCTAAGAAAATCTTTAATTCCAGTTTTTACATTTTTATGTATATCAACTTATGCAAATGCTCAAACAACAATGTGTTTTAAACAAGCTCATGAAAATATGGTTACTATAGAAAATACTAAACTTGATGGTGGTGAGTGTGCTTCAATAAAAAGTGCAACAGATATGAAAAAAGAGGGTTGGAGTGTTTCTGATATTAAAATGAGTCCAAATGGCAATGCAACAGATTTTATTTATATCTTTAAAAAAGAAGCAGTAAGTAGCGAAAACCTAAATGAAGAGGTCTTAATGAGTAAGCTTTATGCAAAAATTGAAGCTGAAAAAGATGCTAAAGAAGAGAAAACTAAACAAGAACTACTAACGCAAAATAGTAATGCTGGAAAAACATTTTATTTGAAAAATTGTGCAATATGCCATGGGCAAAAAGGTGAACTAAGAGCAAGAGGCGTATCTAATAAAATTAATAGTTTAGATCATAATGAGTTTCAAGCAGCAATAAATGATTTTGTTGTTGGAAATAGAACAGGTGTGATGGCAATTTTAATGAGTCAATATGCTAATCTTATGGATGCAAATGATGTAAAAAATGTTTACACATATTTAAAATTTGTAAATGAGGAACAAAAGTAGTAATGGACGCTTACGAATACTCTGAACTTATAAAACTTCTTAATAAAAAGCTTAACAACATAAGTGGTATTTTAAAACCAGATGAGTTGAATTCAAGACTTAAAGAGATTGAGGCAATTGAAGCTGAACAAGATTTTTGGAATGATGTTGAAAATGCTACAAAAATAGGTATTGAAAAAAATAGAGTTTTAGCAAAGCTTTCAAAATTTAATAAAGCAAATAAAGCATTGGTTGATACAAATGAGCTTTATGAAATGGCATTAGATGAAAAAGATGAAGATACTTTAGAGATGCTTTATAGTGATGCTAAAGATATAGAAGATATTATAAAATCAACAGAAATTGCTGTAATGCTTAGCAACCCTGATGATGCATCAAATGCGATTGTTTCAATACACCCAGGAGCAGGTGGAACAGAAAGTCAAGATTGGGCAAGTATTTTGTACAGAATGTATTTAAGATGGGCGGAGCGACAAAACTTTAAAGTAGAAGTTTTAGATTATCAAGATGGAGAAGAAGCAGGAATAAAAGATGTTTCATTTATTATCAAAGGTGAAAATGCTTATGGATATTTAAAAGCTGAAAATGGTATTCATAGACTTGTAAGAATCTCTCCATTTGATTCAAATGCAAAAAGACATACATCATTTAGTTCTGTTATGGTAAGTCCAGAAGTTGATGATGATATTGATATTGTAATTGAAGATAAAGATATGAGAATAGATACTTATAGAGCAAGTGGTGCAGGTGG
>CAYJFN010000020.1:0-13887 GCA_964369325.1 uncultured Arcobacteraceae bacterium | reverse complement strand
GCTTCTATGAATGCAGACTTACTAGGAACAAATGTAAAAGTAACAACTATTGCTCCAGGTGCAGTTGAAACAAATTTTTCAAATGTAAGATTTAATAATGATGAAGAAAAAATCAAAGCAGTTTATGCAGGATTTACTCCATTAAATGCAAATGATATTTCAGATGTTATTTTAAGTGTTTTAAATACACCAAAACATGTAAATATTCAATACTTAGATATTATGCCTACTGCTCAAAGAAACCCATATTTAATTGATAGAAGTAACTAAAGGAAAAAAATGCAAGAAGAAAAATTGGTTGAGCCAAAAAAAGTTGTAAAAGCTAGAAAGATGGTAAGAGCTATTATAGTATTAGGACTAATACTTTTTGTCTCTATTGTTTGGGAAGAGATGAATAGATAGTTAAACAAACCACCTAATAGAAGCAAAGGCATAAGCCTTTGCCTTTCTTATTTGTGCTATTTCATCAATGCTAACAATTCCACCTAAAGCAATAATCTTTATATCAAACTTTTCAATAGCATTTTTTAAAACTTCTACTCCTTTAGTTTTGCCTTTTTCTGGAGTAGAAAATATCGGAGAAAATGTAACTGCATCTGCTTTTAAATCTTGTGCTTTTTTTATATCTTCAAAACTATGACAAGAGATGATTACATAAAGATTTTTTGATTTTGCTAGTTGAATTTCTTCAAATTGTGTAGAAGTTAAGTGAACTCCAGTTACATTTAGTTTTACTGCCAAATTTATATCACCATTTATAAGAATATTTTCCACACCTTGTTCTTTACATGTTTGTACAAAAATAGTTGCCAGTTCAACTTTATTTGAAGAGACTTTATCTCTAAAACAAGCTATTTGTACATCAAATCTTTCTAATGTCTTATTAAGAGTTTTTCTAAATTCTTCTGGATTATTACTATAATATTTTGGATCGGTTATTAAATAAGAGTACAAAAAATTTTCCTAAAATTGGGTATAAAAAAAGAGAGCAAAGAAAAATCTTCACTCTCTTTAGTTTGAAATTCACAATGAATTAATGGTGATCTTCTTCTGCCATCATTACTGAACCAGCAATGTAAACATAAGTTAAGATACTAAAAATAAATGCTTGTAAAACTCCAAATGCTGTAAGCATAAAGAAACCTGGTAATGGTAACAACCAAGGAACTAACATTAATAATACCATTAAGAACATATCATCCCCTCTAATCGAACCAAATAATCTGAACGATAAAGAGATAATTCTTGACATATGTGAAATAATCTCAATTGGGAACATTAAAGGAGCAAGTGCAGGCATTGGTCCCATAAAGTGTTTGAAGTAGTTTACTACACCATTTAATTTAATACCAACATAGTGATAATAAACAAATACAATTAAAGCCAATGACAATGTAAAGTTAATATTTGCAGTTGGTGCTTCAAATCCAGGAATAACACCAATCATATTGCTTATAAAAATAACTAAAGCTAAAGAACCAATCAATGGCAAGTATCTTCTAGCATTTGCTTCTCCCATTGTATCTGAACCCATAGCAATAATTCCACTAATAAATGCTTCCATTACATTTTGAGCACCTGTTGGAACTAATTGCAACTTTCTTGTTGCCATTCTGCTAATAAAAAATACAATAGCGACAACTAAAATAACGTGAGCTAAAATATGTGGGTCTTGTCCATGCCCTACAATCTCACCTAAGAATGTAAATAATCTACCTTCCATACTCTTCCTTTTCCAATTTATTAACTATTCAAGTATATTAACTTGCAATGATATTAAAAAGTTGCTTATACTTCTTTGAATTTATATCCATTTAAATTTAGTTGTTCCCTAATGTTACATTGATGCTCTTCACCTTTTGTCTCTAAAGCTATCGTTACATTGGCTTCTCCAAAATCTAACTTGATAGAATTTCTATCATAATCTATTTGAACAATATTAGCATCACAACTTTTAAAAATAGAAGTTAGCGTTTTAAGAGCACCAGGTTTGTCAACTAAAGTTACTATTAAGTTCATTTTTCTACTTGATTTAATTAAACCTTTTTCAATAATAAGAGAAAGCATTGTAACATCAATATTTCCTCCACTTAAAATAGCAGCTACTTTTTTGTTTTTAAAATCAAACTTCTTGTGCATAATTGCAGCAACGGAAACTGCTCCAGCTCCTTCAACTACTAATTTTTGTTTTTCTAGTAAAAATAAAATTGCATTTGCTATTTCATTGTCTGATACTTCAACAATTTGATCAACATATTCCATAACATAATTTAACATTCTAGGGGTTACATCTCTTACAGCAATTCCATCTGCAATTGTTTTAACAGCAACTGAATCAATAGCACTTTGTGCTTGAAAAGAGTCAAGCATTGCTCTAGCTCCACTTGCAACAACTCCCACTATTTTAATATTTGGATTGATTGCTTTTGCAGCAATTGCTACTCCACTTATTAAACCTCCTCCTCCAATTGGCACGATTAATACATCAAAATCATTAACTTCTTCAAGTATATCAAGTGCAAGTGTTCCTTGCCCTGCTATTACTTCATCATCTGCAAAAGGGTGAATAAATACTTTGTTTGTATCATTTGCGTATTTTATAGCTTCTTTATATGCTTCATCATAGTTTTGACCTTTTAATACAACATTTGCTTTGTTTGCTTGAACACCTTGAACTTTTGTTAAAGGCGTTGCTTCTGGCATAAAAATAGTTGCTTCACAATTAAAATAAAGTGCAGCATAAGCTAAGCCTTGTGCGTGATTCCCAGCACTTGCTGCTACTACACCTGCATCTCTTTGTTCTTTTGAAAGATTTGCAATTTTGTTAAATGCACCTCTTATTTTAAAACTTCCTGTTATTTGAAGATTCTCTTTTTTTAGATAAATATCTGCATTTGCATCTTTACTTAAATTTGGTGCGAAACTTAAAGGAGTAGCTTGAATTATATTTGTTAAATTCTCTTTTGCTTTTTTTATATCATGTAGTGTTATCATGAGTACTCCTTGTTAATTTTGCGTTATATTAACCAAAAAGAGTTTTTATCATAATTAAGTGCTAATATATAATATGATATTATTCGCAAAAAATTTGTGGGCATAATTTGAAATTTACATTTGTAACACTTTTTCCTAATTTAATTGAACCATACTTTTATGACTCTATTTTAAAAAGAGCAATTGATTCTAATACAATAGAGTATGAGTTTTATAATCCAAGAGATTTTACTTTAAATAAACACAAAAAAGTAGATAGACAAATGATAGGTGGAGGAGCTGGAATGCTTTTAACTCCTCAACCACTTTTTGATTGTTTGGATAAAATTAAAGAAGAAAATAGTGAAGCATATATCATATTTCCACTAGCAAGTGCAAAACCTTTTACACAAAATGATGCTAAAAGATTAGCAAAGAAAAAAAACATTGTATTTGTTAGTGGAAGATATGAAGGAATTGATGAAAGAGTTATTGAAAAATATGCAAATGAAGTGTTTTGTATAGGAGAATATATTCTAACTGGTGGAGAATTACCATCATTAGTAATGACAGATGCAATTTCAAGAAATGTTGAAAATGTACTTGGAAATGCCGATTCTTTAGTAATGGAAAGCTTTGAGAACAACCTTTTAGAAGCACCATCTTTTACAAAACCAGAAAATTTTGAAAATTTAAGTGTTATTAAAGAATTCTTAAAGGGAAATCATAGTAGAATTTCCGACTTAAAATTCCAGATGTCCATTTGTAAAACAAAATATTATAGACCCAGTAAGGAAAAACGATGAAAAACAGATATATAGCAAGCTTTGAAGCAGCACAAATAGCTAACAAAGAGATCCCTTTATTTAAAGCAGGAGATACTTTAAGACTTGGTGTTGAGATTAAAGAAGGTAACAAAACAAGAGTTCAAGGATTTGAAGGTATTGTTATTGCAAGACATGGTGAAGGTACAGGAGCTACTTTTACAATTAGAAAAATTGGTGCTAACAGCGTTGGTGTTGAGAGAATCTTCCCATTATATTCAGAGTCTTTAAAAGAGATTACTGTATTAAGAAGAGGTAGAGTAAGAAGAGCTAAACTTCACTATCTAAGAGGATTAACAGGTAAAAAAGCAAAAATTAAAGAGTTAAGAAAGTAACTTTTTAAATTCAAGGTGTAAACCTTGAACTTGCTTTTTGCATATGCAAAAAACTGACAAAACACTTATTCATACAGCTTTATTATGTGAAGCTATTTCTATAATTCAATATTTAAAACTAGTCAAAAATAAAGATTATCCATATTTATATGAAAATGAAAACTATATTTTAGTAGTTAGCGGTATAGGAAAAGAGAAATCGTTAAAAGTATTAGATGAAGTTTTTAAAAATCAAACATTTAAAAAAGCAATAAACATTGGAATAGCAGGTTGCAAAGACAAAGCTATAAATATAGGCACACTTTGTTGCCCCACTCACAACTTCGCAAATATTTTACACACAACTTTAAGCACAAAAGATTTTGCAATAGAAAATAAGAATGAATTAAATACAACTTTAGTTGATATGGAAGCAAAATATTTTTTTCAAAAATGTGAAGAAAATTGTATCAGTGAAGTTTATTGTTTCAAAGTTGTCTCTGATTATTTAGATGCAAAAATTCCTAAAAAAGAGTTTGTAACTAGTTTAATTCAAAAAAACATGAAAATATTAAAAGAGTATTTATGAGTTATGAAGAAAAATTTAATGCTACTATTTTAAAAACAAACTATTCTAATCTACCTAAATCTACACAAGAGTTTATAAAGCAAAAAGCTATGCTTTTTCAATTCTCTTTTCAAGAATTAAAACAGTTAATAGAGTTTTCAATTGACTTTATACAATGGAATGAAAAGAGTATAGAAACTATCTTCAAAGATGAGTATAGTAGTAAAAAAGAGGCTTTTAACCATATAAGAGCTTTTTGGCAAGATTTAAAAAATAGCCCAAACAGTTATAAAAACTTCTCAAAAGAGTTTTATAAAAATGATATAAGAAAATTTGAGTTTAAATCTTATGAAAGCTCAAAAATAGCACTTGGAAGTTGTCCAGTTGCAAGTTGTAATACAAGATGTTGTAACTTGCTAACACTAGATGCAGTTCAGTCTTGTGGCTTTGATTGCTCATACTGCTCTATTCAATCATTTTACAATAAAGATAAAAATGGAAAAGAGACAATAGGATTTGATAAAAACTTTAAAAGGAACTTGCAAAACCTAAAACTAAACCCAAGCGAAATTTACCATATAGGAACTGGTCAAAGCTCAGATTCACTTATGTGGGGAAATAAAGATGGAGTTTTGGAAACTCTGTTTTTATTTGCAAAAAACAATCCAAATGTAATATTGGAGTTTAAAACCAAATCAAATAATATTCAATATCTTCTTGAAAATGATATTCCTAAAAATATCATTTGCACTTGGTCTCTTAATACAAAAACTATTTGTGAAAATGAAGAACATTTAGCTGCTACACTTGAACAAAGACTTGAAGCTGCTAAAAAAGTTCAAAATAAAGGTGTTTTAGTAGGATTTCACTTTCATCCAATGGTTCAATATGAAAACTATTTAAGTGAATATGAAGAACTTTTCAAGAAAGTTGTAAAAGAGTTCGACTCAAAAAAAGTAGCACTTGTATCTTTTGGTACTCTTACTTTTATAAAACCTGTTATTCAAAAAATAAGAACAAGAAACTTCAAAAGCAAGATTTTACAAATGCCTTTTGTTGATGCAAACAATAAACAGTCTTATTCTCTTGATACTAAAAAAGAGATGTTTCAACTTGCCTTTAATAGTTTCAAACTTTGGCATAATGAAGTATTTTTTTATATGTGCATGGAAGATGAGTCCTTATGGAAAGAAATCTTTGGATATGAATATAAAACGAATGAAGAGTTTGAAGAAGAGATGAAAAAATCTTACACGAATAAAATCAAAAAACTATCAAATTTTATTTAACTGATTGTTTAAAGTCTATTTAATGCAATTTTAAATATAATACGCCTCCATTGTAAATCAATGAGAAATATACCAATCAGGAGGTCAAGCATGGCTTTAGATCAGGATGTAAAAACTGCAATTATTGCAAAATACAGAAGAGATGATAAAGACACAGGTTCAGCAGAAGTTCAAATTGCTATCTTAACAGAACAAATTAAGGTTCTTACAGAGCATTTAAAAATTAATAAAAAAGATCACTCATCAAGATTAGGTCTTTTAAAAATGGTAGGAAAAAGAAAAAGACTTCTTAAATATCTTAAGAATACTGACTATACTAAATTTACATCATTAGTTGCAGATTTAGGAATTAGAGCTAAATAATTTATAAAGGTCTTTTAAAAGGCCTTTATAGCAAATACCAACTTTTAAATAATCTCATATTTATTTTTCATTACCAAAAAAAATTGTTTTAGCCAAATAAACAATATAGATATTGAATATTTGACATAAGTGCTTTTTGGCTAATTATAAATTAATATCATTTTTACCTACAAACTCTTTTTCATCTGCTTTATAAACAATTGTTTTTGCTAAAGAAGATGTATTAAGCGCAATATCTTTTGTCTTATTTGCTACTTCTGCATTTTGTTGTGTTTGTTGATCTAATGAGTTAACAGCATAGTTAATTTGAGAAATTCCTTCAGCTTGTTCTTTTGAAGCTATTGAAACATCAGAGATTAATTCTATTGTTTTTGATATATTGCTATTTAAAAAATTGTATCCACCTATCATTTCATCTGCAATTAATTTACCTTCATTTGCCTTAATATTTGCGTCTTCTACTAATTCTTTTATCTCTTTTGCAGCTTCTGCACTTCTACTTGCAAGGTTTCTGACTTCTTGGGCAACAACTGCAAATCCTTTTCCTGATTCACCTGCTGTTGCTGCTTCCACTGCAGCATTTAATGAAAGAATATTTGTTTGAAATGCAATTTGATCAATTACAGTTATAGATTCTGTAATTGCTTTTACTTTTTCATTTATCTCTTCCATTGCCTCTGTTGTTTTATTTGCCAATTCTTGTCCATAGTGCGCTGATTGGGTAACTTCTTTTGCGAATCCTGTCATTTGAGAAATTTTTTCTGTTGTAGCACTAATATTTGCTGTTATTTGCTCCAAAGCGGCCGCTGTTTCTTCTAATGATGCTGCTGCTTCTGTTGATGATCTATTCAAAACATCAACATTTGACAATAATATTTCTGAAGAATTATCTACTATTAGTCCACTTTTTTTATTATCAATTAACATTTCAGTAATAGAATTACCCAATGAGTTTACACCAACCGCAAGTTGTTCTAAATGATTTTTGACCCCAGATATATCTACTTTTGACAAATAATTATAATTAGTAAATTTTTCTAATACAACTAAAATATTGTTTGTATTATTTTCTAAATTTTCTCCCATATTATTTAGTGCATCTTTTAACTGATTTAATACTGGATTGGATACCCTAGATTTAATTCTTTTACTTAAATCACCTTGTTCAATCTCTCTCAAAACAGCTATTGTTTCTTTAATAATAACAGCATCTTCATCAATTCCTTTTTTAGTCTTCATGATATTTTCATTCACTATTTGAGACATTGTTCCTATTTCATCCATATTATCGTCTTTTAATTCACTAACACTATTTATTTCTCTATTTAAGTAGTGAAAAAAACTCATCAATCCATTTTGAAAATTTATTAATCTATTAACAACTACTTTATTAACTAATATTACTGCAATAACAAGCACAATGACAAGTATAATAAAAGATATAAGAATAATAAAATTTCTAATATTATTTGGAGTTTCTAAAACTTCTGATTCATCAATTTCAGAAATTAAAGCCCAGTTAAAGTCTTTCCCAATAGCTACAGGAGCATAAGCAGAAAGCACAGAATTACCATTATAATCAGCTATTATGTCAATATTTGTTTTACCTTTTAAAGCTCCATTAGAGGCATCTGTATCAATTTTTTTATTCTGCGCAAATGAAGCTTCTAAAGAATACTCTTCTGGTTTTAAATAGCTATCACTTCTTAAAAGCATATCTGGTCCAACTAGATAGTCTTCTTGTGAGTTTCCATATCCTTTTCTAAAATGCATTATCTTTGCAATAGCATCTTCTGAAATTTGAAATACTAATATATAACTACTATTTTCTACAGGTGTTGATAGAAACATTGCAGGTTCTCCATTACTTGGAGCATATGGTTTCATATCAATAAAAACTGAACGTTTTAGTTCTTTTGCTTTTTTAAAGGATTCAGCTAGACCAGAATTATTTAAACTGCCTGTTATTAAATTTTCTCCAAAATCTTCTTCTTTTGCTGCTGTATATACAACTTGACCATATTCATTCACTAAAAATAGATCAAAATAACCATAATCTTTCATATAGTTTATAAAAAAAGGATCGTGCTTTTTTATAATTGATTGTATAAGTTGCTTATTTAAAGGGAATTTATCTTTTTTATCTATACTTATTTGCATAGAGGCTTGTTCAAAATCATAAACCATCTCTTTAACATTAGAACTTCTTGACAAAACATTAATGTCTCCAATTCTTTCATTAAAAAATGTACCAACTTGATTAATTTTTGAATCTCTAGCTGAACATAGCATGTTATATCTTTGTTTCAATAATGCCTCTTTTGCATATACTGTTGAAAACATCGTTAACACAGTTGCTAGAAAACTTAATGACAAAATCAATAAAATTAATATTTTAGTTTTAATTGTCAATTTTTTAAACATTTCCTCTCCTTGTTTTAATTTATTCTTCACTAATAATTAAATAATTTGATTATTATAGTGACACATAATTACATTTTTGCTTAAATAAAGATTTTTATTCATAAAAATAATTCTTATTTATTAATTTAATATTTTTTATAACTTTATATAAATGACCAACTTTAAAGCTCTGTCACCTTTTATCATAAATAGTTTTTGGTGCTTCAAAGTTTCTAATTATGAAATCAAATTACACGAATATTAAAGATAGTTTTTGTAGAATAGAACAATTTTAATATTAGGAATTTTATGTTACTTACAAAAAAGAGTGAATACGCACTTCTTTCACTTATTTCTATTGCAAAACAAAATGAACCAAAAAATGTTGATGAGCTTTCAAAAGAGTTAAATATTTCAAAATCATTCTTAGCAAAAATTATGCAAAATTTAGCAAAATATGAAATCGTAAAATCTTACAAAGGTGTAAATGGTGGATTTGTTTTAAATAAACCTTATAATGAAATTACTATTTTAGAAATAACAACCGCTGCAGAAGAAAAGATTCCTTCAGTTTTTGAATGTTCACCTTCAGTACATTCATGTCCTTCTGAATTAGGTGATTGCTGTACTATCTGGCCATTATTAAACAATTTACAAGCAAAAATCAATCTGTTTTTACAAGATTTAACACTCAAAGATATTTCATAATGAAACTATTTCACATATCACATACGGATTTAGACGGCTATGCTTGTCAACTATTAACAAAAGAGTTATTTAAAGAAGGAACTTTTTACAACGCAAATTATGGGTTAGAAGTTAAACTAACACTACAAAAAGCAGTTGAAGAGATAAAAAAGCTACAAAATGAAGAAATTTTATTTCTCATTAGTGATATTAACCTAATGCCAAATGAAGCAAAAGACTTAGACAAAGAAATAAGAACTCTAAATTCAGAAGGTCATAAAATAAAGCTACAACTATTAGACCATCATATAACTGGGCAAAAATGTGCAGATAAATATGAATGGTACTTTTTGGATACAAAAAGAAGTGCTACAAAAATTGTGTATGATTATTTACTAGAAGAATATAAAGAATTTAACCAAGATGAATGTCAATGGCTATTGCCGCTCGTTGAAGCTGTTAATGCAGTTGATATTTGGTTAGAAAACGAAACAAATAATTTTGAATTTGGAAAAGTTTTAATGAGAATGGTTTCACAAGCAAATGAAATAAACAGTACACTTTTTGCCAATGAAAATAGAGAATATAGATTATGGTTGATAAAAAAAGCTGCTGAATTTGTAGATAAAGAAAATAATAATATATTACTAGATGATAACATTCATTTTATGAAAAAAGAGTACCTAAAAATTAATGATGAAAGCAACACTATTGATAATCTAAGTGCAAATAATTTAGTTAGAACTTTAGAAGGAAAAAAAGAGGAGCTAACAATATTTTACAAAAAGCATAAAGGATTACTAACTTACTCTTTAGGTTCTATTTCTATTCCTGCAAATGCTTTTTTAAAAGCAAATAGTGATTACGACTTTTTTATAGATATTAGCAAAAGAGGAATGGCATCATTTAGAGCAGCTAATAAAGTAGATGTTTCACAAATGGCTCAAAAACTTTGTAATGGAGGTGGTCATCCAAATGCTGCTGGTGCTAAGTTTGATGACTTTACAGAAACCATAAACTATAATGATGTGAAAAATTATATTCAAGAAAAACTTAACAGTATTAGCTAAGTAAAACTACTACTTAGCTAAAGCATATACAAAAGTGTCAACCTCTTGCCCATCATTGCTTAATGTGGCTTTTACCACAACTCTACAGTAATCCTCTCCTTCAAATTCATCTAGCATGGCAAAAGCATCATCTAAATAGTTTGAAGAGAAAATTAAACCCTTAACTTCATTATCACTTCCATCCAAAACAAGTCCATTGTAGCCCATTGCTGATCCCCAGCCATCTTCTTTTAAACTTCCTTTAATTTTTGCTTCTTCCCAAGTTCCAACAATATCTTTTAGTATATGTTCATTTGGCTTTCCAGGAGCTAATGTGCCGTATATAAACAATCTTGTCATAAAAATCCTTAATAAAGTTAAATTAAATAATTTAAGAGTGAGTGTATTATAATTTGCATAAAAAGGATTTTAATGCAGTGTGAAATGCCAACAATAAACTCAAACAAGCAAGAGATAAAGGAAATTTTTGAACAAACAAAAACAATAGCAATAATTGGTTGCTCTCCTGATTCTACAAAAGATAGTAATAAAGTTGCTCAATATTTAAAAAATGCTGGTTTTAAGATAGTTCCTGTTTATCCAAAAGAGGATGAAATTTTGGGAGAAAAAGTATATAGAACATTAGAAGAAATCCCATTTAAAGTAGATATGGTAGATATTTTTAGAAAGCCAGATGCAATTGCAAAAATAGTAGATGAAGCAATAAAAAAAGGTGATATTGATACTATTTGGACTCAATTAGGATTGGTCAATAATGAAGCTGCACAAAAAGCAAAAGATGCAGGGCTAAAAGTAGTACAAAATCTTTGCACTAAAGTTGAGTATGATAATTTATTTGTAAAAAAAGATTAGATTTTACAAGTAGGATTACTAGATAGAATAAGTGTTGCTATTGTTCCATTTTGATTTGGTCTATTTTTTAAAGTGATTTTTGCACCTAAAGAATCAGCTGCATTTTTTGCTAAAAATAGCCCAAGTCCAGCACCTTGTTGATCCCCGACTCTTTTAAATGGTGCAAAAAGATCTATTTTTTCATCTATTCCAATACCTTCATCAATTACTTCTATAACACAAGTTTCCCCATTTTTATAAATATTTATATCTATTTTATTATCGTTTGGTGTAAATTTAATTGCATTTTGCACAAAGTTTTGAATAATATGAGTCAAAAGTGTTGGTTGTATAATTGTTATAAATGAAGGAATATCACTATGAAAATAAAGACTAATATTTTTTTGCTCAGATAAAAGTCTATAATCATTAACTTTTTTATTCAAAAACTCTACTATGTCTAATTCAATTGGTTTTTCAAATTGAGCTCCTTCAGCTCTTCCCATGTCTAAAATATTGCTAATCATTTTATTCATTTCATTAATTTGTTCAATTGTTAATTTTAAAGTTTCTTCATATTTATCACACTCTCTTTTTTTCATTAATGTAACTTCATTTTTAAGCTTCATAACAGCTAGTGGTGTTTTAAGCTCATGTGCAGCACCAATAAACAATTCTCTTTTAAATTTCACAAAATTTTGTATTTTATTTGTTAATGTATTAATAGAATTTGCAAGTGGGTGAAATTCTATAGGCAAAGTATCTTTATCAATTCTACTTAAAAAATTTTCATTCATATTTGATAATTTATCTGTAATTAGAATAATTGGTCTTAAAAGAGTTTTTGATACAGCAAATGCGTATAAAATTACTAAAATCAATCCTCCTAGACATAAAAAGATTATATTGTTAAAGATTTTATTTAGCATATCTCTTGAAGAGTTGATATTTTTTGTAATTTTTATAAATTCTCTTTTCTCTAAATTAAATGGATAAAGCAATTGAACAAAATAGTCTTTATTTATTTTGTACTGTATAAACTGCATATTTGAAACATCTTTTGCTACAACTATATCAACATTTACATCACCAAGTGTTATTAAATTAAAAGAAGTGTTTTGAAGTTGTGAATCTTGACTTATTTTGTAAATAAGTTTTGCGTCTTGTACAAGAATATCTTCTATTTCTTCATAAATAGTTGCTTTAGTATAGCCATAAAAAATAAAAGAGAGAGTTATGATGAAAACAGAAGTAGCAAATATAAGTTTTTGTTGAAATTGCCTATAAATACTCTTCGGTTTTCTCATAGAATTACTTTAATTATAGTGTCTCGCTTGCACTATTTGGATAACAAAATCTATACCCTCTTCTTCTAATAGTTTCAATAGTAGAAATATTTAGAGGTTTATCCATTTTTTGTCTAATTTGATTAATAGCAACTTCAATAACGTTTGGAGTTACCAATTCTGGCTCTTCCCAAATAGCATCTAATAATTGCTCTTTAGAAACAATTTGATCTCTATGTCTTGCTAAGTGAGTTAATACTTCAAAAGGCTTACCTTTTAACTCTATTTCTTCACCATCATACATAATTTTCTCTTCATCTGGGTTAATTGATAAATCATCAATTTCTATCACATTTGTTCCACCAAATCTTAATCTTGCTTCAATTCTTGCAAGTAAAATATCAAAATCAAATGGTTTTTTAATATAATCATCTGCACCTGATCTAAGTGCTTCAATTTCGCTCTCTTTATCATCTCTTGCAGATAAAACAACAACTGCCGTTCTTGAGTTTCTATTTTTTACAATTTTACAAAGTTCAATTCCATCACCATCTGGTAACATCCAATCTGTTAAAACTAAGTCATAATTTCTAATATCTATAAAGTATTCTGCATCTTTATAATTTTCTGCTGTATCTACTTGGTAACCAAAGTCAGTTAATCCTTCTTGTAGTGTTCTGTTTAATGTAATTTCATCTTCTATGATTAAAATTCTCATGCGCTGATTCCTTTTTTAAGTAAGACATAGTATTTTGTCTTGTAAGCTTAAGTTTAAGTTAAATTTTCGGAATTATAGCATAAGAATTTAACTTTTTAAATAGTTTTTAAGCTAAATTTTGAAATTTGTTAAAATTATATTGTAATACTTTATCTTGATTATGGTAAAATTCCGTTTTTAGTTCACCCTCCATTAATAAAATGGTAGTAAAATCAAGCTCATAAAAATTCAAAGGACAACAATGCAAGGTAAAAAATTAGTATTAAGTTTAGTTACAGTTTTAGCAATAGCAGCAACAAATTTAAGTGCAAAAAATGTATATGCAACAGTAGATGGAGAAGACATAACTGCCGAAGATGTAGCAGTTGCTTTAAGAAATCCTCAAATTAAATTTGAAACACTAACAGAAAATCAAAAAAAATTAGTTCTTGATCAATTGATTGAAAAAAAACTATTAACAAAAGCAGCATTAACTAGTGGAGTTGATAAAAATAAAGAGTATCAAGTAGCATTAGAAAAATTAAAAAAAGATTTAAGTTTAGAAGTTTGGATGCAAGAAGA
>CAYJFN010000019.1:3957-14534 GCA_964369325.1 uncultured Arcobacteraceae bacterium | reverse complement strand
CTGCTTCATCGATACCGCATAACATATTAAATCCTTTATAATAAGTGGTATTATAATCAAAAAGATAAAATAAAAGCAAATAAATACTTGACAATACTTCACTCAACTTGCTATAATTTTTAGCAATTAAATACTAGGAGTGCTAAAATGAATATTTTTGAAAAATTAACTAATCAATTAAATGAAACAATAGACCAAGCAGTTTCACTTGCATTGCATAATAAAAATCAAGAAATACAAATGGCTCATATTGTTTGGGCATTACTTACAAATACAAATTCACTTTTAAACCAAGTTTTAAATAAAATGAATATAGATAAAACTGCTATTGAACTTGATATTAAAAGCTATGCTTCAAATTTACCAACTGCATCATCTGTAACAAAACAGAATATTAAAATATCTAAAAATGTAGTTGAAGCTTTACAAAAAGCACAAGGATTAATGGCTAGTAATTCTGATAAATATATAGCAATAGATACACTACTTTTAGCAAATTTAGATGACAAAGTTTTTAAAGAAATTATTTCTAAATATGTTGATTTACGGGAGTTCAGAAAAAATCTTGAAGCAATAAGAGGTGGTGCAAAAATAGAATCACAAAGTGGTGATGATGTTTTAGATACTCTTGAAAAGTATGGAATAAATCTAAACAAAAAAGCAATAGATGGAAAACTTGACCCAGTAATTGGAAGAGACGAAGAAATTCAAAGAATGATGCAAATTTTAATAAGAAAAACAAAAAACAACCCAATTTTACTAGGAGAACCAGGTACGGGAAAAACTGCTATTGCAGAAGGACTTGCTCAAAGAATTGTTGCAAAAGAAGTTCCTACAAGTTTACAGAACAAAGTTGTGATAACTTTAGATATGAGTTTGTTAATTGCAGGAGCTAAATATAGAGGGGAGTTTGAAGATAGATTAAAAGCAGTAATTGATGAAGTTACAAAAGCTGGAAATGTTATTTTGTTTATAGATGAAATTCATACAATTGTAGGAGCAGGGGCTAGTGAAGGAAGTATGGATGCAGCAAATATTTTAAAACCAGCTCTTGCAAGAGGAGAGTTACATACTGTTGGCGCAACAACACTTAAAGAGTATAGAAAATATTTTGAAAAAGATATGGCTCTTCAAAGAAGATTTCAACCAGTGTTTATTGGAGAACCTAGTGTAAATGAAGCAATTCATATTTTAAGAGGGTTAAAAGAGAGACTTGAAACTCACCATAATATTGTTATAAATGATAGTGCTTTAGTTGCAGCTGCAAGACTATCTAGTAGATATATTGCTGATAGATTTTTACCAGATAAAGCTATTGATTTAATAGATGAAGCAAGTGCAGAACTAAAAATGCAAATAGAGAGTGAGCCACTAGTTTTGTCAAGTGTAAAAAGAGAGATAACTACACTAAATGTAGAAAAACAAGCACTTTTAATGGAAGATAAACAAAAAAACAAAACAAGAATAGATGAAATAGAAAAAGAGTTGGCAAACTTAAATGAAAAAAAACAATCACTTGAGGCTCAATTTGAAAATGAAAAACAAACTTTTAATGCAACAACACTTTTAAAATCAAAAATTGAAGAGCTTAAAAACAAAGCTGTCATAGCAAAAAGAGAGTCAAGATTTGAAGATGCAGCTAAAATCGAATACGGAGAAATTCCTGAATTAGAAAATCAGATAAAACAAAATGAACAAAAATGGCAACAAATGCAAGAAGATGGAACACTTTTAAGAAATAGTGTAGATGAAGAGTCAATTGCAACAATTGTTAGTAAATGGACAGGAATACCTGTAAATAAAATGCTAAGTAGTGAAAAACAAAGAATCCTTAAGGTTGAAAGTGTATTAAAAGAAGATGTTGTTGGGCAAGATGAAGCTATAAAAGCTATAAGTAGAGCTATAAAAAGAAACAAAGCAGGGCTAAGTGAAGCAAATAGACCAATTGGTTCTTTTATGTTTTTAGGACCAACTGGAGTTGGAAAAACTCAAAGTGCTAAAACCTTAGCAAAATTTTTATTTGATGATGAGAAAGCATTAATAAGATTTGATATGAGTGAATATATGGAAAAACATGCAGTTAGCAGACTTATTGGTGCAGCTCCTGGATATGTTGGTTATGAAGAAGGAGGGCAACTAACTGAAGCAGTTAGGAGAAAACCATATAGTGTGATTTTGTTTGATGAGGTTGAAAAAGCACATCCAGATGTTTTTAATATATTACTTCAAGTTTTAGATGATGGAAGACTTACAGACAATAAAGGTGTAACAGTAGATTTTAAAAATACAATTATTATATTAACTTCAAATATAGGAAGTTCTAATATTATAAATATTGTAAATAAAGAGGAAAGAGAAGAAAACGTATTAAATGAAATAAAAATGTATTTTAAACCTGAATTTCTAAATAGACTTGATGATATTGTAATTTTTGAGCAATTAAGTTTTGACGCTATTAAAAATATAGTTGATATTATGTTTGCCCAAATCAAACAAAAAGTAGCACAAAAAGAGATTGATGTATCTTTAGCACAAGAAGCGAAAGAGTATATTGCAAATGCTGGATTTGACCCAGTTTATGGAGCTAGGCCACTTAAAAGAGCTTTATATGAAATTGTAGAAGATACATTAGCAGATTTAATTTTAGAAGATAAAATAAAAGAGGGTAGTAATGTCGTTTTTAACATTAAAGATGATGAAATAAAAGTAGATATAAAATAAATAGTAGTTGTAGTTTTAGCTTTTATTAAGTTCTAAAGAGATATTAAGCTTAATTTAACTAAAATTCGCAACTTAATTTGCAAAAGAGGACTAAAGAATATGAAAAGAACATATCAACCGCATAACACGCCTAGAAAAAGAACGCATGGTTTCAGAATTAGAATGAAAACAAAAAGTGGAAGAAAAGTTATCAATGCTAGAAGAGCTAAGGGTAGAAAAAGATTAGCTGTTTAAGTAAACCTTATAGACTAAACAATTCTAAAGAGTTTAATACTTTATATAAGTATGCTAAAAAATGGCATACAGACTCTTTTATAGCTTTTTACAAGCCAGATAGTGACCTTAAGTTGGCTTTTGTCACTTCTAAAAAAATCGGAAATGCAATCTTACGAAACAAAGCACGAAGAAGAATGCGTGCTCTGTTTTTATCTTACGAAAACAAAGTAAAATCAGGTAAATATATTTTTGTAGCAAAAGAGAATATAAACATAAATGACTACAAAAAACTTAAAAAAGATTTTGACTTTGCATTTAAACGACTTGAAATTTTTATCTAAATGAAAACAATTTCAAAACTTTTAGTTAAGTTTTATCAAAAATTTTTATCACCATTAAAACCAAAAAGTTGCAGATATTACCCTACATGTTCAGAATATGCTATATGGCAATTAGAAAATAATAGTTTCTTTAAGGCTATTTATTTTACAATTACGCGTATATTAAAATGCAACCAACTTTTTAAAGGTGGTTTTGACTATCCAATAGTTGAAAAAAAATATAAACAATCTATTGTCTTTAAGAAAATAAATGTAAAATACTGGTATATTCCAGTATATAAAGATAAATTTTTTGTAATTAAAAATTGGGAATGGGAAAATAAGGATGAATCCAAATATGAACAACAATAATAGTGGTATGCAAAAACGAATGTTAATTATGACATTAGTAGTTTTTGCATTTTTTTTAGCATACGAGTTTTTAGTATTAAAGCCTCAGCATGAAGCTCAATTAAAAGAGCAAGCAACAACGCAAACGCAAACTTCAGCAAACACTGCTCCTGTAGCACAAACTCAAACACCAAGTGTTGATGGTGGACAAGTTCAAGCACCAAGTACAAATACAATTGCACCAAGTAGTATTGTATCTGTTATTAAAACAGCTAAAAGTATCTATGAGATTGATACTTTAGGAAGAATTGCTCAAGTTACTATGCAAGAAGCTAAGTATGTAAACGAAGATGGTCAAAAAATTAAACTTTTTGATGCAAATCAGTTAAGACCATTAGAAGTTAGATTTTCAGATGCAACTTTAAATGATGAAGCATTTAAAGTAAATGTTAATGCAAGTCAGGCTAATATTGATGCAACAACTCAAAAACAAACATTAGTTTTAACTCAAGAATTGTCAAACACAACTTTAACTAAAACATTAACATTTTACCCAGATGGGCACTATGATATAAACGTAAAAACTTCAACTCCTCAAACACTTTTTTTATCAACTGGATATAGACCAAATGTATTAGCTGATATGTATGCTGATCATGGGGCATTGCTTAAGACAACTGAAGGATTAACAACACTTCTTGATGGCGATATGGATAAAACAGAAAACTTAATTGGTGTTCAGTTTGCATCTGCATTTGATAGATATTACACTACTGTACTATATAACTTTGATAAAACAATGTCAGTGTCAGTTATGAAAGATAGCAAAGATGATCCTTTGATGTTTGTTCAAGTAAATAGCGATATTACTTTAAGTGGATATGCAGGACCAAAAGAGTATGACTTATTAAAAAGTTTAAATCCTCAGTTAGTAGATGTTATTGAGTATGGATTTTTCACATTTATAGCTAAGCCGATGTTTACATTTTTATCTTTCTTACAAGGATATATAGGAAACTGGGGTTGGACAATTGTAGTTTTAACACTTATTATTAAACTAATTTTATATCCATTATCATACAAAGGTATGGTATCTATGCAAAAGCTTAAAGAGCTTGCTCCTAAAATAAAAGAAGTTCAAAATAAATATAAAGATGATAAACAAAAGCAATCTGCAGCTATGATGGAGATGTATAGAAAACATGGTGCAAATCCAATGGGTGGTTGTTTGCCACTGCTATTACAAATCCCGATATTCTTTGCTATTTATAGAGTTCTTTTAAATTCTATTGAGCTAAAAGGGGCAGAGTGGATTTTATGGATTCATGATTTAGCAGAAATGGACCCATATTTTGTGTTACCAGTTTTAATGGGTGCATCAATGTATTTACAACAAAAACTTACTCCAAATACATTGCAAGATGAGATGCAAAGAAAAATATTCCAATTTTTACCAATTGTATTTACATTCTTCTTCTTGTGGTTCCCAGCAGGATTGACATTATACTGGTTTGTTAATAACGTATTTACAATTGCACAGCAATACTATATTAATAAACTATTTGAGAAACAAAAAGCAATTCAAAAATAATAATAGGATCTTTTTATGAAAAAGTTTGAGGCATCATCGTTAGAAGAAGCATATTCATTAGCAACAAGTGATTATGGATGTTCTATTACTGATTTGGAAATCAATGTAGTTCAACAACCAACAAATGGGTTTTTAGGCTTTGGTAAGAAACCAGCAATAATAATGGTTATTCTTAAAAGTGATTACATGAAAAATGATGTAAAAAAAGAGAAGTATCAAACAAACAGAATAAAGATAAAAGATATCTCTGAAGAGATTGCAAGTTGTGAAGAACAAGCAAAAAAAGAGTGTGTTTCAAAAGAAAAAAAAGTAACACCAGAACCTTACAATAAATCAACAATGAGAGTTGAAAGTAAGGATGCAATTTTTGATAAGTTTTACACGCATGATAAACCAGAGGATAGAAATTTAAAGATATTTATCAAAAAAGACAAACAAGAAATTATTGATGAAATTAAAGCAGGGGTTGATAGTTTATTTAAAGGCACTTGCTTTAGCTTAAATGAAATCAAAGTTGAGTTTTATGATGAAGAAACAATTTATATTGAATTTTCAGGAGAAGATTCTGCTTTACTAATAGGAAAAGAAGGCTATAGATATAAAGCATTATCTTATATTTTATTTAACTGGATTAATGAAAAATATGGATTAATGCTAAGACTAGAAGTAGCAGAATTTCTTAAAAATCAAGAAGAAGCAATTAGAATATATCTTGAACCATTAATACAAATAGTTAAAGATACAGGTTCATGTAAAACTAAAACACTTGATGGTATCTTAGTTCATATTGCATTAAAAAAACTAAGAGACGAATTTCCTTTAAAGTATGTAGCAGTAAAAACAAACCCAAAAGGTGACAAGTATGTACTAGTAAATGAGTACAGAGCAAAATAGAGCATGTATAATGATACAATTGTTGCCATTGCAACTGCAAATGGTATTGGCTCAATTAGCATTGTTCGCCTAAGTGGCGAAAATGCTTTACAAATTGCATTAAAACTTACAAAAAAAGATTCTCTTACTCCTAGATATGCAACATTAAGTTCTGTATACAATCAAAATAACGAATTGCTAGATGAATCATTAATTATATACTTTAAAAATCCATATTCATTTACAGGTGAAGATATTGTTGAATTTCAATGTCATGGAGGTTTAGCAATTTCTGGTTTAATAGTAGATGAAGCTATAAAATCTGGTGCTAGACTTGCAATGCCTGGAGAATTTTCTAAAAGAGCATTTTTAAATGGAAAAATTGATTTAAGTAAAGCAGAAGCAATTGCTAAAATAATTGAAGCAAGAAGTGAAGATGCAGTTAAGCTTTTAGCAAAACAACTAAAAGGTGAACTTACTTTTTTCGTACAAAATATTAGAGAAGATTTGCTTTTTATGCTAGCTTACACTGAAGTTAATATTGATTATGCAGAAGAGGATTTACCTAGTGATATTTTTGAACAAATTCAAACAAAAGCAAATGCAATAACATTAAAACTTGAAAATACACTTGACGCTAGTAAAAGAAGAGAAGGACTTATAGAAGGATTTAAAGTAGCAATAGTAGGAAAACCAAATGTTGGTAAAAGTTCTTTATTAAATAAATTATTAAATACAAATAGAGCAATTATTTCTGATATTGCAGGAACGACAAGAGATACAATTGAAGAGAGCATAAAAATAGGAACACATCTTATTAAAATTGTTGATACTGCTGGTATTAGAGAAGCTAGTGATGTAATTGAAAAAATTGGTATTGAAAGATCACTAGAAGCTATTAATGAAGCTGATATTATCATAACTCTTTTTGATAACTCTATGAATATTAGTAGTGATGATGAAAAGATTTTAAATATTGTAAAAAATTCTTCAAAAAAAGCAATTTATGTGTTAAACAAAAGTGATTTGGTAAATAAATTTGATAGCTCTATTTTGAATGATTTTATAAGTTTAAGTACAAATAATGATGTTAATCCTCTAGTAAAGCAGCTTGAAACAATTCTTGATGAAAATACGCATAGTGATGATATGACACTTATTTCAAAAAGACAAATAATAGCAGTTGAGCAAACACTTTACCATATAAATGAAGCAAAAAATCCGCTATTTTCTGGTGAACTTGAATTATTTGCTTATCATATAAATGAAGCATTACAAAACATAAGTAATATTACAAGACCATACGAACACAATGAAATGTTAGATGTTATGTTTGGTTCTTTTTGTTTAGGTAAATAGTTTAAAGAAGAGGGAAAATGGATTTTTTATCTTATGAAGTATTATTGCTACTTTTTACTGTGGCAATGATTGCAGGATGTATTGATACTCTTGCAGGTGGTGGTGGATTGCTTACAATTCCAGCATTAATTTTATCTGGCATGCCACCTTTGGCAGTTTTAGGTACAAATAAATTTCAAGCAGTAATTGGAAGTATGACAGCAACAATTGTTATGCTTAAAAAAAAGAAAATTACTATTAGTGAAGTCAAATGGTTTATGCTTTACGGATTTTTGGGCTCATTAACAGGAACTATTGCTATTCAATATGTAAATACAGAAGTTTTAAATTTTGTAATTCCAATTATTTTGGTTTGTATTGGCTTTTATTTTATTCTTATGCCAAAAGCTTCAAAATTAGACAAAGAACCAAAATTTCCAATGTGGGTTTATACAAAAGTAGTTATTCCTAGCATTGGTTTTTATGATGGAATGTTTGGTCCTGCAACAGGATCATTTTTAGCTCTTGGTACAATGGTTTGTAGAGGATATGAATTAATCAAAGCAACAGCCGTTGCAAAAGGGATTAACTTTGCAACAAACATGGCTTCAGTTGTAGTGTTTTTAGTGTATGGAAATATTATTTTTACTGTTGGTGCAGTAATGATGTTAGGACAAGTTATCGGTGCTTATATTGGTGGAAATATGCTATTTAAAATTAATCCAAACTTCTTAAGAATAATTGTAGTTTGTATGTGTTTTGGAATGCTTTGTAAATTTGCTTATGAAAAAGGATGGATTAGCTTTTAATTTGGCTTTTCAATCCATATAAGTTTGGCATTGCTATTTTCAATATCAATCCAAGAATTACAATTAAACTCAATTTTTAAAACATTTCCATAGTCAAATTCTTGTTTAAAGCTAACAAAATTATATGCCAACATTGCTAAAGATGGATTGTGTCCAACAATAAAAAGTTCATTTACGCTGTCAAAGGTGTAGCTAATAGTTTCAATAAGTTCATTTAAAAATGCTTGATACAGAACTTCATTGTACATAACATTTTTTTTGTGTTCTAAAACTTCTTTGATTATTTGAGCAGTTTGTCTTGTATGCATTGCAGGACTTGCAACAATCAAATCAGGATAAACAGTTAATTCTTTTAATCTATTTGCAATATCGTATGTTTGCTGTATTCCTTTTTCTGATAATTCTAAGTCAAAATGATCATCTTCATTATTTTTCATTTCTTTTTTTTGAGAATGTCTCATAATATAAAGTGTTTTCATATATTAATCCATTATTTTTGTAATACAATTATAAAAAAAATTTAAAGAATTTGTGGCTATTATTCATAAAAAAATTAATTAACTCTCTTTTTATCATAATTGGATGTAATAAAGTAACATATTTGAAAATATGATACTTTATGTTTATTATTAATTATATATTTTTTTAATATTGCATAGCTTGCTACTAAGATTTAAAAGTAGCATATCTGAAAGAACTAAAGCTATCATTGCTTCTGCAACAACGCTTCCTCTAATAGCAACACAAGGGTCGTGTCTACCTTTTAATTCACATTCTACTTCATTATTATTTATATCAATGGTTTGTTGTTTTACAAAAATAGATGGCGTTGGCTTAAAATATATTTTAACATTAATATCATCTCCATTAGAAATTCCACCTAAAATTCCACCACTATGATTTGTAACAAATCCATTTTTTGTGATTTGATCATTGTTTTGATTCCCCTTGTATCTAGATGAATCAATACCATCACCAATTTCAACAGCCTTAACTGCATTTATACCCATCATTGCATTTGCAATTTGAGCATCTAATTTATGGTACATCGGCTCACCTAGTCCAATAGGTGTATTTTTTACATTTATTAAAACAGCCCCTCCAACGCTATTGTGAGAATTTTTTGCTTCTAAGATAGCATTCTTTTGAGCCTCTTCAATATTTTTGTCTAATGCAAATATTTCAGATGTTTTTGCAAATTCAAAATCATAGTTTTTTGCTTCAATTCCATCAATTTCACAAATACCACTTTGTATTTCTATACCAATTTCATTTAGCAAAAGTTTAGCAACTGCACCTGCTGCAACTCTTGCAGCAGTCTCTCTTGCACTACTTCTTCCTCCACCTCTATAATCGCGGATACCATATTTGTGAAAATATGTGAAATCAGCATGACCAGGTCTAAAAAGATTTTTAATATTGTTATAGTCACCACTTTTTTGATTTTCATTAAATATAATCATTGCAATAGAAGTTCCAGTTGAATAACCTTCAAAAACACCACTTAAAATTTCAATTTTGTCACCCTCATTTCTAGCAGTTGCAAATTTATTTTGACCTGGTTTTCTTCTATTCATCTCTTCTTGAATAAAATTTTCATCAATTTTTAGTCCTGCAGGCACTCCATCAACTATACAACCAATTGCTTTTCCATGGCTTTCACCAAATGTTGTAAAGCAAAATTTATGACCAAATTTATTCATTGTGACTGCTTTTTAATCTATCTAAAGCAATCTTTGCTATTGCTTGTTGGGCAAGTTTTTTACTTTTACCTATTGCACTTCCATAATTTTCATTGTCAATCCAAATAGAAACTTCAAACTCTTTTTGGTGGTCTGGTCCATATGATTTTTCTAATTTATATTCAGGAATAGAGCCAAATAGTGATTGAGTTACTTCTTGTAAAGCAGTTTTATAATCACTAAATAAAACATCAAGATTTATTTTGTCATAAGATTTTTCAAGAAGATGTAACATAATTGGTTTTAACTCATTAAGTCCAGATTCTAAATAAATAGCTCCCATTATTGCTTCAAAAGCATCTGATAAAATTGAAGCTTTGCTTCTACCTTTATTTTTTTCTTCAGCAACAGAAATATATATATATTCACCTAGTTTTATTTCATTTGCAAGTTTTGTGAATCCAGTTTCATTTACCAAAGAAGCTCTAATTTTTGAAAGCTCACCTTCATTTGAATTTGGAAATTTATTATATAAATATTCTCCAACAATTAGATTTAATACAGCATCACCTAAAAACTCAAGTCTTTCGTTGTTATAAGCTTTTTTATAACTTTTATGTGTAAGTGCTTCGATTATCAGATTTTTATCTTTAAACTGATAACCCAAACACTTTTC
>CAYJFN010000019.1:0-3857 GCA_964369325.1 uncultured Arcobacteraceae bacterium | reverse complement strand
GGATTTCCTAAACTTGAACCATCACTGTAAAGATTGATTTGCTTCAATTTTTTTCCTTGTAAGTTCAGGTTCTGCTTTAAAAGTTAATATTTTATGGCAGTGAGGGCATCTTGATTCATAAATTGGGTGAGCGGTTTTACATTTTGTGCAAATAAATCTAAAATTCAAGTCTGGTTTAAAAATACTTTTCGCTTTTTTTGCAATAATTAACATATCTAATTCAAAAATTGAACTATTGTGAGCTTCTTCTATATAACCTTTTGCAGTATATATCTCTTGTAAAAGTTTATTCTTTGAAACTATGTCAAAATTTATGTCATCAAAATTTAAGTACCATAACGAATCAATAGACTCTTTTACATCAAATAATTCTAAATTTTCCCAGAAAAGACTCTTGTTGAATTGTAGTAAGTAATTTATTGTAATTCTTTCTAGTTGACTATTTTGTTTAAATAATTCTATTAATAAATCTGATTTTTTGTCAAAAGAAGTAAGCGGGTCATTTAGTAGTTTTAAGGTTTGTATATATAAGCTTTCTTGTCTAATATCTACATCTAGTTCCCCTAAAGAATCTATTGCTTCTTGCGCTCTATCATACTCTTTTAATTTTTCATATATTAAAAGAAGATATTCAAGTGCGTTTTTATTTCTTGGAGAAAATTTCAAGATTTTTAGAAAAATTTCTTTACTTCTTTGTAAAAAACCACCTTTAAAATATGTTTTTCCTAAAAGCTCTAAAAGCTCTTCTTTTTTAACTCTCTCTTTTACATGTTCTAAAAGAGCTAGATATACAGCCACAGCTTTATTATATTCACCTTTATGTAAAAAAGTTGAAGCAAGTAAAATAATAGAGTCAAATGGAAGATTGTATGTTGTGTATAAATGGACATAATCGTCTTCTTTTAAATTACCTAATTCAAATCTTTTAAGTAGTTTTCTATACTCTCTTCTTGATTTTTTTTCTTTGTATATTCCAAATGAATATGTTAAAAAAGAGATAATAAAAATCAGAAAAAAGAATAAAGTAACACTAAAAAAAGGGTCTCTGTACTCTACAACAAGTCCATCCACAAAAATACCTTCATCTAAATTTTTTGTATGTTATCATAAAAGTTCATAGAAAATGATAAAAAATAGAGTATAAAGATTACAAAGAGTATAATGCGATTTATGATTACAAAAGACTCAATAGAAAATCTTAAAAACCATTTAGACATAGTAGATGTAATTTCACAGTTTTTGGAAATTAAAAAATCAGGTGCTAATTTTAAAGCATGTTGCCCTTTTCATGGTGAAAAAACTCCATCGTTTGTAATAAGTCCTGCAAAACAAATATATCATTGCTTTGGCTGTGGTGTAGGTGGAGATTCTATAAAGTTTATAATGGAATATGAAAAACTTTCATATCCAGAAGCTATTGAAAAATTGGCTTCAATGTCAAATGTATCTCTCTCATATGAAAATACTAATCATCAAAAACTTGACACAAAAGTTTTAGTAGAAATAAATAGTTATTATCAAAAACTTTTTACATCTAATAGTATTTCAAAAGAGTATATAAAAAGCAGAGGAATATCAGAATTTTCTATTGAGAAATTTGAAATAGGATATGCTCCAAATTCTAATCAAACAATTAATTATTTAAAAGATAATTTCTTAAACCTTGCAGATGCAAAAGAATTGGGAATTATTGATAGTGGAGAAAACGGATTATATGCAAGGTTTATAGAAAGAATCACTTTTCCTATATATGCTTTAAATGGCTCAATTGTAGGGTTCGGTGGAAGAACAATAACAAACCATAATGCAAAATATGTAAATTCTCCCCAGACAAAACTATTTAATAAGTCAAGATTGTTATATGGGTACAACTTAGCAAAAGAGCATATTTACAAAAAACATGAAATTATTATAACAGAAGGTTATTTAGATGTAATAATGTTACATCAAGCAGGATTTGAAAATTCTGTAGCTACATTAGGAACTGCTCTTACGCAAGAGCATTTACCATTATTAAAAAGGGGCGAGCCAAAAGTTATTGTGGCTTATGATGGTGATAATGCTGGATTAAATGCAGCATATAAAGCTGCAACTATGCTAAGTCATGGTAGTTTTGAAGGCGGAGTTGTTATCTTTGAAAATGGAGTTGATCCTGCTGATATGGTAAAAGATAAAAAAATAAAAGAATTAAATCAAATATTTAGCAATCCTAAACCATTTATCCCTTTTGTGATTGACTATATAATTTCAAAGTATGATTTGCATGATCCTCAAAGTAAGCAAAAGGCTTTAGAAGAAACAAATGATTTTTTAAAAACATTAAATCCTATTTTTCAAGATGAGTATAAAAGATATTTAGCTTCAAGATTAAATATAAATGAAAAGCATATAAAAATAAAACAACATAAAATCGAAAATAAAAATAATTTTGAATCAGTAAAAATAGATATTGCTGAACTTTGTATTATTAAATCAATTGTAGATAAACCAAAACGATTAGAGTTTGTACTAGATGTAATAAATGAATCAATGTTTGAATACCATAAAATGGAATTTGAAATGCTTATAAACGATGTTGAAAACCCAAAATTAATAGGGTTACTTTTAAATGAGCAACTTGAAACATATGATGATGAAAGACTAAGCAAGGAATTAAGAGTTTTGCTTATAAAATTTTATGAAAAAAAACTCTATACAATAAGGTTTGAAAATAGCTTAGACCATAATGCAAAAAAACACATGATTGTAAAAATTAGAGATAATATAGCTCAATTAAAAAAAGGAAAATTAATTGCTTATAATTTGTGAAATTAATTTGCAATAAAAGATTTTTCAGTAAAATTCTAAAAAATATAGGAGAATACAATGGAAATAATTAGTACTACAAATGCACCAGAGGCTATTGGTCCTTACTCACAAGCAGTAAAATATAATGGAATGATTTTTACATCAGGACAAATTGCTTTAACTCCAAATGGAGAACTTGTTGAAAGAGATATAAAAAAACAAACACATCAAGTTTTAACAAATCTAAAAAATGTATTAGCAGAAGCTGGAAGTACATTAAATGATGTCTTGAAAGTTACAATCTTTTTAGAAGATATGAAAGATTTTGGTGTAGTTAATGTTATATATGCAGAATATTTTGGTGAGCATAAACCAGCAAGAAGTACAGTTGCAGTAAAGACTTTGCCAAAAAATGTAATGGTTGAGATGGATGTAGTGGCAGTTTCAAGAGACTTTATAAATTAAATATTCGCTTAAAGAAAGTTTAATCTAAAATAAGATACTATTCGCTTCACGAAAAAAATAGCATATAGTAGAATAGATAGCTTAAGGATAGAACATGTACGCAATTATCAAATGTGGTGGAAAGCAATATAAAGTTTCAGAAGGTGATTTAATCGATATCGATTATACTGGAAAAGCTGCTAAAGAAACACTTACAATTACAGATGTAATCGCTGTGAATAACGGTGAATTAAAATGTGGAGATGCAGTTGCATCTGCAACAGTAGAGGCAGAAGTAGTACTAGATGGTACTGGTGTAAATAGAGATAAAAAAGTAATTATTTACAAAAAAAGAAGAAGAAAAGATTCTAAATTGAAAAAAGGTTTCAGAAGAAGCTTTACAAAAATTAGAATTACTAAAATAGCTGCGTAAGCTAAAATAAATCAAGGAGATATAGTATGGCTCACAAGAAAGGTCAGGGTAGTACACAGAATAATAGAGATTCAGCTGGTAGAAGACTTGGAGTTAAAAAATATGGTGGAGAAGTTGTAAGAGCTGGTAACATCATTGTAAGACAAAGAGGAACAAAAATCCATGTTGGAAACAATGTAGGAATTGGAAAAGA
>CAYJFN010000018.1:0-15356 GCA_964369325.1 uncultured Arcobacteraceae bacterium | reverse complement strand
TGGTGGAAGTGACGGGGGTCGAACCCGTGTCTTAAAACAGATACTACTAGCGTCTACATGTTTAGAGGGGTTGAAAAATTTCACTTAACAACAGCTCAACCCGCAAGGCAATTGCTAAGCTAAGATTAGAAATTTCTCTTATTGGGGCAATCAATACCAAAAAGATAATCTATCTGGGTGAGTCCACTATAATCTGCATAGATAGAATCTACAGAGTGAACCTCCAAGGTCTCAACCCGAAGGGAGTCCTTTATTGTGAACTTACGCTACTTTTGCGTAAGCTGGAGCGTAATTTGTATTGTTTGCGTCTAAAAAATTTGAACTTATTAAGGCGGTTCAGACCTACATGCAACTAATCCTCTCTGCTCTAATCGAAGCCAAATCACTCCCATTAAAGTAGTTGAAGTGGAATTGTAACTAAATTTTGATACAATTGCAACACAAAATGATATAAAATTTAGCGAGGAAAAAAATGCAAAAAGGTATTTTAATTATTGGTGCAGGTGGAGTAAGTCAAGTAGCAACTGTAAAGTGTGCTATGAATATAGATACATTTGAGAAAATCACATTAGCTTCAAGAACAATTTCAAAGTGTGAAAATATAAGAGATTATATTAAAAAAAATCAAAATGTTGATATTGATGTTGCAAGTGTAGATGCAGATAATGTTGAAGAATTAGTAGAGCTTATAAAAAAAGTAAATCCAAAATTAGTTTTAAATGTTGCTTTGCCTTATCAAGATTTAACAATTATGGATGCTTGTACACAGTGCAAAGTTGATTATGTTGATACTGCAAACTATGAACATCCAGATGAAGCTAAGTTTGAATATAAAGAGCAGTGGGCAAGAGATGGTCAATTTAAAGATGCTGGAATTATGGCACTTTTGGGAAGTGGATTTGATCCAGGTGTTACAGGTGTATTTTGTGCGTACGCTCAGCAAAATCTTTTTGATGAAATTCACACGATAGATATTATGGATTGCAATGCAGGTGATCACGGATACCCTTTTGCTACAAATTTTAATCCAGAGATAAACTTAAGAGAAGTTAGTGCAAATGGAAGATATTGGGAAGATGGAAAGTGGATAGAAACAAAACCACTAGAAATAAGAGTTGACCATGATTATCCAGAAGTTGGAGTAAAACCATCATACTTATTGTATCATGAAGAATTAGAATCATTATGTAAAAACATAAAAGGACTAAAAAGAATTAGATTTTTTATGACATTTGGTGATAGTTATATTGCACACATGAATTGTCTGCAAAATGTTGGAATGCTTGGAATTGAACCAGTTGAACATAAAGGACAACAAATTATTCCAATAGAATTTTTAAAGACTTTATTACCAGACCCAGCTAGCTTAGGACCAAGAACTGTAGGAAAAACAAACATTGGTTGTATTATAGAAGGACTAAAAGATGGTCAAAGAAAGAAAGTTTATATCTATAATATTTGTGACCATCAAGAGTGTTATAAAGAGACAGGAGCTCAAGCAGTTAGCTATACAACAGGAGTTCCAGCAATGATTGGGGCTAAAATGCTTTACAAAGGTATTTGGAAAGATAAAGGGGTATTCAATATTGAAGAGTTTGACGCACAACCATTTATGGATGAGTTAATGACTCAAGGATTGCCTTGGAAAATAATTGAAATGGATTAAATAAAGGATCTAAAATAAAAAATTTACATACATTACCAAGTCCTAGCTATATATGTGATGAAAGACTATTAAAGAAAAATCTTGAACTTTTGAAAAAAGTTCAAGATGAATCAAATGTAAAAATACTTTTAGCTTTAAAAGGCTTTGCACTTTGGTCAACTTTTGATTTGTGTAAAGAGTATTTAAAAGGTTGTTGCGCAAGTGGTTTGCATGAAGCATTATTAGCAAAAAATGAGTTCAAAGGTGAAGTTCATACTTATTCGCCTGCATTTAAAGAAGAAGAAATAGATGAAATTATAAACATTTCAAATCATGTTGTTTTTAACTCTTTTGCACAATATAAAAAATATAAACAAAAAGCAGTTGGAAAAACATCTTGTGGATTAAGAGTAAATCCAGAATACTCTAGTGTAGAAGTTGATTTATATAACCCTTGTGCTCCTTTTTCAAGACTTGGAATTACAAAAGCAAATTTCAAAGAAGAAGAACTAGAAGGGATTGAAGGGCTTCATTTTCATGCACTTTGTGAGCAAAATGTAGATGCTTTAGAAGGTGCTTTGGCAAACTTTGAGAAGAATTTTTCTCAATATTTTTCACAGCTAAAATGGGTGAACTTTGGTGGTGGGCATCATATAACAAGAGCTGATTATGATGTGCAAAGACTTATAACTGTTTTAAAAGAGTTTAAAGAGAAGTATCCTCACTTAGAAGTATATTTAGAACCAGGTGAAGCAGTAGGTTGGCAAACAGGTGTTTTAGTAGCAACGGTTCTAGACATAGTTGAAAATGGAATGAGTTTAGCAATTTTGGATACTTCTGCAGAAGCTCATATGCCAGATACTCTTGCAATGCCATATAAAGCAACTATACGAGGAGCAGGAGAGCCAAATGAAAAGAAATATACTTATAGATTTGGTGGAAATACTTGTTTAGCAGGTGACATAATAGGAGATTATTCTTTTGATGAGCCTTTAAAAGTTGGTGATAAAATTATTTTAGAAGATATGATTCACTATACAATGGTAAAAACTACTACTTTTAACGGCATAAATTTGCCTAGTATTGTGTTACAAAAAGATGACGAAAATTATGAAATAATAAGAAACTTTGGATATAATGACTACAAAAATAGATTATCTTAAGGAGTAAATTATGGGAGAGTTTCGAAAAGTTATTGAAAGTGAATTTCAAGATAAAGAAGAAATAGATACTTCCAAAGATATTAAGCATAATTATAAAGACAAAAATAGAGAAAAAGAAAGTTTAAAAGAAAAAAAAGACAAAGATGGAAAAAAAGTACAAATTTGGGTTAAAAAAGAGACTTTAGAGTATGAAAAACAGTTAACTCAGCTTCAAATAGAATTATTAAAACTTCAAAACTACGTTAAAAAAGAGGGTTTAAAAGTTTTAATGATATTTGAAGGACGAGATGCTGCTGGTAAAGGTGGTACGATAAAGCGGATTTCTGAACATTTAAACCCAAGAGGTGCTAGAATAGTGGCACTTGAAAAGCCTAGTGATATTGAAAAAACACAATGGTATTTCCAAAGATATGTTCAACATCTTCCAAGCGCAGGGGAGATAGTGTTATTTGATAGAAGTTGGTACAATAGAGCTATGGTTGAGCCCGTAATGGGATTTTGTTCAACAGAAGAACACCATGAATTTTTAAGAGAAGTTCCAGATTTTGAAAAAATGCTTGTAAAATCGGGAATTGTTTTGATTAAGTTTTATTTCTCTGTTTCAAAAGATGAACAAGCAAAGAGATTTAAAGAAAGAGAAGTTGATCCATTAAAACAGTATAAATTATCTCCTGTTGATAAAGAATCACAAAAATTATGGGATCAATATACAATTGCTAAATTTTCTATGTTAATGTCATCAAATACTGATGTTGCACCTTGGACAATTGTAAAAAGCGATAACAAAAAAGAAGCAAGGTTAAATTGTATTAAGTATATTCTTTCAAAAGTGAATTATACTCATAAAATAGCTGATAAACATCTAGTGTTTGATGAAAAGATTATTGTTAATGGAACAGAAGAACTAAAAAAAATGCAACGAGATAATAAATTTGCGAGGTTAGGTTAAATATGAATTTAAGTGATTTTAATAAAACAAGTTATAAAGGCTTATATATTTCAAAAGAAGCACATCCTACTTTTGGAAAAAAATATATTGCAAGATTTCAGCATAGTAAAAAAAGATACGTAAAAGTTTTAGGATATACAAGAAAAGATGGCTTGACAAAAAAAATAGCTGTTTCTTTGATGGAACAATTTAAATCATCGTTAGATTTAAATGAGACATTTGATTTAAAAAATGCGATATCACCTATAAAATCAACTATCAATACAGAAGATAAAACAATGTCGCAACTTCAAGAAGAGAATAGTTTTCTAAGATCAATCTTAGGTGAGCATAAAGACGTAGAATTAGATGTTTTAAAAGCAGGTATCCAAAAAATTTATAATTCTCATGAATTAAAAGATTATCAAATAGAACTTATAAAACTTCAAGACCATCTTGATAGACACAATAAAAGAATGATTATTTTATTCGAAGGGCGAGATGCTTCAGGAAAAGGTGGAGCTATTAGAAGGATTACTAGATATATGAACAACAAACATTATAGAGTTGTTGCTCTTGGAAAACCAGATGAGACACAAAGAAATCAATGGTTTATGCAAAAATATATTGAACATTTTCCAACAGGGGGAGAGATAGTTTTATTTGATAGAAGTTGGTACAATAGAGCTATGGTTGAACCAATTTTTGGGTTTTGTACACAAGAAGAACATGAAGTTTTCATGGAAGATATTGTTAATTTTGAACAAGATTTAGTTCACCAAGGTATGATATTAGTAAAGATATACTTTTCAGTATCAAAAATGGAACAAAAAAGAAGATTTGATAGTAGAATAAAAGATCCACTAAAAAAATGGAAATTTTCAGAAGTTGATATGCAAGCTCAAGAACTTTGGGGAGAATTTTCAGAAAAAAAATATGAGATGTTAAAAAGAACAAGTTCAAGAAGTGCTCCTTGGAATATTATTAGAAGTGATAATAAACACCTAGCAAGACTTGAAGCAATGAAAACAATTCTGAATTCAGTTGATTATGAAGGAAGAAACACAGCACTAAATTTTGAAACAAGAGATGATGTAAGTATCTCTGTTCAAAAAGAGCTTCTTCAAATGAGAAAATCTCAAAACTATTAAAAATGTAAACAAAAGTATGAAAATCATACTTTTGTAACATTCAATATGACTACAAAGAATAAAAGCAAACTACACAAACCAACAAAACTTTGTTTTAGTAAAGCTTTAGTAAATCTTAGATAAAATCACTCAAATTTTAAAAACGGAGTTAAATTCTATGGAATTAAATGCACAAAAAATCGATTCTGCTAATGCAGTTATAACAAGTACAATTGCAAAGGAAGTTATCGAAAACAATCTTAACAAAGTAGCAAAAGATGCTTCTAAAAATATGAAAGTAGATGGATTTAGAAAAGGAAAAGTACCAGTTGCAGTAGTAAAAGCAAGATATGGTCAAAAATTAGAAGAAGATGCTACAAGTGAAGCGTTAAGAGAGTTATTTAATCAAGGATTAAAAGAGTTAGATATTAAAAATGAAGATTTAATTGGTGAGCCAAGTGTTACAAAATTTGATAAAAAAGAAGATGGTTCAATTGAAGTTGAAGTAAAAATTGCTTGTAGACCTACTATTGATTTAGGTGATTATAAAGCATTAGTTCCTGAAGTAAAATTAGAAGAAGTAAAAGCTGAAGATATTGATGAAAGATTAAACACAATTGCATCTTCTTCTGCACCAATTGAAAAATTAAAAAGAAAAAGAGCTGCAAGAGATGGTGATTATGCAGTGATTGATTTTGAAGGTTTTGTTGATGGTGTTGCTTTTGATGGTGGAAAAGCAGAAAAATATACACTTCAATTAGGTTCAGGTTCGTTTATTCCTGGATTTGAAGACCAAGTTATCGGAATGAAATATGAAGAGCAAAAAGATATTAATGTAACATTCCCTGAACAATATCAATCAAAAGATTTAGCTGGAAAAGAAGCAGTATTTAAAGTAACCTTACATGAATTAAAAGAAAAAGGTGAACCAACAATTGATGAAGAGTTTGCTAAAAAAATGTTACCAAATGAAGAAAATGCAACTGTTGAATTGTTAAAAGAGAAAATTAAAGAGCAACTTGAAAACGAGAAAAAGGGTGTTTATTATAGAGAAGAGTTAAAACCTGCATATCTAGAAAAATTAATTGAATCTTTAACTTTTGATCTTCCTGCAACAGTAGTTGACCAAGAAATTAACATGGCAATGAATTCAAAGATTAGATCAATGAATGAAGAAGAGATGGCAGAATTAAGAGAAGATGCAACAAAAGTTGATTCTATTAGAGAAGAGTTAAAAGAAGATGCAACAAAAAGTGTAAAAGCAACATTTATAATTGATGCACTTGCAAAAGCTGAAGAAGTAACTGTTAGTGATCAAGAAGTTTCTCAAATTATATATTTTGAAGCAATGCAAATGGGACAAAACCCACAACAAGTTTTAAAACAATATCAAGAAGCAGGTTATTTACCAGCTATTAAAATGTCAATGATTGAAGATAAAGTTATTACAAAATTATTAGACGAAAAATCAGGAAAATAAATATGAGCTATATTCCATATGTAGTTGAAAAAACTGGAAGAGGTGAGCGAAGCTACGACATTTATTCACGACTTTTAAAAGATAGAATTATTATGCTAAGTGGTGAAATAAATGATGCTGTTGCTTCTAGTGTTGTTGCTCAACTACTATTTTTAGAAGCAGAAGATCCTGAAAAAGATATCTATTTGTACATAAACTCTCCAGGTGGAGTTATCACAAGTGGAATGTCTATTTATGATACAATGAACTACATCAAGCCAGATGTTTGTACTATTTGTATTGGACAAGCTGCTTCTATGGGAGCTTTTTTATTAAGTAGTGGAACTAAAGGGAAAAGATATTCTCTTCCTCATTCAAGAATTATGATTCACCAACCTTTAGGAGGTGCTAGAGGTCAAGCTACGGATATTCAAATCCAAGCTAAAGAGATTCAAAGAATGAAAGATATGTTAAATGAGATGATTGCAGACCAAACTGGACAGCCTTTAGAAGTGATTGAAAAAGATACAGACAGAGATAACTTTATGAGTGCCGAAGAAGCAAAAGATTATGGTCTAATAGATAAAGTAATTACAAGCCACAACTAAAATATGATTAGAGAAATTGTAACTTACCCAAATCCAATTTTGCGTAAAAAATCAAGCGATGTAGAGAAGTTCGATAACGAACTTCACACATTGCTTGATGATATGTATGACACTATGATTGAAAATAGTGGGGTTGGACTTGCTGCTATTCAAGTAGGACTTCCTTTAAATATACTTATTATTTGTCTTCCTAATGAAGAAGATGTTCAAGAAAAAGCAGAGCTTATTGAGGCAATAAATCCAAAAATTACTTTTAAAGATGGTGTTCAAATCTTTACAGAAGGGTGCTTAAGTGTGCCTGGATATAATGAAGATGTAAAAAGAGCAGAGCATATAGTAGTTGAGTATTTTGATCGTTTTGGAAATGCTAAAACTATGGAAAGTGAAGGCTTTTTAGCAGTTGCATGGCAACATGAAATGGAACATCTTGAAGGACATTTATTTATAGAAAATCTTTCTATTATCAAGCGAAAAAAGTTTGAAAAAGAGTGGAAACAGAAACAAAAAAAAGAGAAAAAGAAATAAAAGTATCAAAAAAGTGATATTCTAAGTTCAAATTAACTTTTTAAAAACTATAATCTTTCAAAGCTATGTTTGAAGGATTTAAATGAAACAGTTAAAATGTGCTTGTTTAGAGGGGCTTGATGCTACTTGTGTTGAAGTAGAAGCTACTTTTACAAAAGGACTTCCCTCTTTTTCTATTGTAGGACTTGCAACTAGTTCTATTCAAGAGTCACGTGACCGTATAAAATCTGCACTTTTAACAAATAACTACAAATTTCCTCCCAAAAAAATCACTATAAATCTCTCCCCTTCTGATATTACAAAAACAGGAACACATTTTGATTTAAGTATAGCATTGCTTGTTGCACTCAATGAAGAAGATATAAAATTTGATGACTTTTATGTTTTTGGAGAAGTTGGATTAAATGGAAAACTAAAAGATACTCATGCAATTTTTGTGATGATTTTATCTCTTACTCAGCAAGGCTTACTAAAAAATGTACTCATACCAAAAGAGTCTGTAGAAAAAGTTTCAACAATTCCAAATATAAATATTTTTTGCGTAGAAAACATTACGCAAGCTTGTGATTTTTTTAGATTTGAAAATAAGCAAGAGTATCAAGTAAATCATAGTAATTTTAATTACAAATTTTTAGAGATAAATGATAAAAAGTATTACTATAGTTGTAATTATCCATTAAACTATAATGAAGTAAAAGGGCAAAAATTAGCCAAAAGAGCTTCTTTAATAGCAGCAGCTGGAAACCATAATATTTTACTAGAAGGAAGTCCTGGTTGTGGAAAATCTATGATAACAAAAAGAGTGAGATATATTATGCCACCTATGAGTTTGGAAGAGATTTTAGAAAAAGCAAAACTAGAATCACTTGATAGCGTTCAACCACAATTTATTCCTCAAAGGGTTTTTAGAAGTCCACATCATAGTGCAACAAGAGCATCGATTTTTGGAGGTGGAAGTACAACCGCAAGGATAGGTGAGATCGCACTTAGTAACGATGGAGTCCTATTCTTCGATGAATTGCCACACTTTGATAAAAATATTTTAGAAGCATTAAGAGAACCACTTGAAGATTATAAAATACTAATAAGTAGAGTAAATTCAAAGATTAATTATAAAACAAAGTTTATGTTTATAGCAGCTCAAAACCCTTGTCCTTGTGGAAATATGTTAAGTAGCATGAAAGAGTGCAGATGTAACGAGCTAGAAATGAAACGATATAAAAACAGGCTTTCTGAGCCATTTTTAGACAGAATTGATATTTTTGTAACTATGAGTGAAGTTACAAGTAACGACCTAGTAGATGTTGATTCAAAAACTCTGCACAAACAAGTTTTAGAAGCTTTTTATATGCAGAAGCAAAGGGGGCAATTAGATTTAAATGGTAAGTTAAGTGATGAAGAGCTAAAAAAATATTGTCTATTAAGTAGTGAAGCACAAAGTATTTTAGACAAAGCAATTATAAATTTTGCCTTATCTTTTCGTGCAACAAATAAAGTAATAAAAGTTGCAAGAACAATTGCTGATTTAAGCAAGTCACCTAAGATAGAAAAAGAGCATATTTTAGAGGCTTTAAGCTATAGAAAGAGATAGTTTTGTTTATGCCTGATGTTATTAATATTTTGCTATTATTATAAATATTTTAAAAGGAAAATTTAATGACAAAATGTGGATATGTCTCTGTAGTTGGAAGACCAAATGCAGGAAAAAGCTCTTTACTAAACTGGCTTGTTGGTGAAAAAATTGCAATGGTTTCTCACAAAGCAAATGCAACAAGGAAAAGATCAAACATAATTGTAATGCACAATGAAGACCAAGTAGTTTTTGTAGATACTCCAGGGCTACATGAGACTGAAAAACTTTTAAATAAGTTTATGCTTGATGAAGCTTTAAAGGCTATGGGTGATTGTGACTTAATTTTATTTTTAGCTCCCATAACTGACCCAATTACTCACTATGAAGAGTTTTTAGCAAAAAACAAAAAAGGGGTAAAACATATTCTTCTTTTAACAAAAATTGATTTTGTCTCAAATGAAGAAGTACTAGAGAAGATGAAAGAGTATGAAAGCTTTAGCAGTAACTATGAATCCATAATTCCTATTTCAATAAAAAAAGCTACAAAACCTGCAGATATTTTAGATAGTGTTGTAAAACATTTGCCACAACATCCATATTTATTTGACCCAGAAATTATGACAACAGAGCATTTAAGAGATATTTTCAAAGAGTTTATAAGAGAATCAATTTTTGAAAATATAAGCGATGAAATTCCATACGAAACAGATGTGATAGTAAACAAAGTAGAAGAAAAACCAAATGTAGATGTAATAAAAGCAACTATTATTGTACAAAAAAGCACACAAAAAGGTATGATAATAGGAAAAGGTGCAACTGCAATTAAAAGAATTGGTAAAGATGCCAGAGAAAAAATAGAAAAACTAACAGGTAAAAAGTGCTATTTAGAACTTTTTGTTTCAATAAAAAAAGGGTGGACAAAGAATAAAGAGGGACTAAAAGAACTTGGATATGATGTAGATTAAGATAAAACATATTTAAAAGTTACAATAAAGTAACTTTTAAATAAATATTGTTATAATCAGCAATATTATTTTGCAGGTTGTAACATGAGAAAAATTACTCTTGATGAAATAGATTCATTTTCAGTTGATGTAAGTGAATCTATTTTACCCTCACATTTATATGAATTTGCTAAATTTCAATTTATAAAAAAATCAATAAATTTTACTCCAAATAGTTCAATATTTTATTACTATTTACAAGATTGTAAAAGCTATTACTTTTCTCATTTTAAATCTGCAAAAAAGACAGATTATATAGAGCCACTAATCCTAAAAGCATATTATTCTAAAGATGAAAACCAAGATTTAACTGATTTGTTTATTCTAACAAATTATTTCGCTGTATATAAAAATCAAAAATTAATATATTTTAAGGCAAAAAAAATAGATGTTTTAGACTCGGAAATAAACAACTATATAAAACACAGTTTAAATTTAAAGCTAAGTAGAATAATTAAAATAGATAGCTTAGAAGAAGAAAGATTACAAAAGGAATTTGAACAAAATTTTATCAAACTTTATGAGTTAAATATTTTAAAACAAAATGGAAAAAAAGAGTTGAAAAAATTTGTGACTTTTTTTATTGCTTGTTTGATTGTAGTATTTGGAGTACATTTTTATAATAAGTATTACCAAAACAATCAAAATATAGAAGAAAAACAAACATATTTTTATCCTCAAAAAGAGTTAATAACTGCAAAATTATTGCATATACTAAAACAAATAGAAGAATTTTCTTTAAAAACTGAATCAATTTCACTAAGACAAAAATCATTGAATATTGTTTTAACACATAAAAATAAACAGAGATTATTAAAATTTTTAACAACAAATAATGCAGAGATTAAATCGTTACAATTCAATACTCAAGAAGGAGTTTATGAACTAAATGTTTTACTTAGACTTATTTGAAGAGAAAATTAAATCTCTATCATTTTATCAAAAAATTCAATTATATTTAATTCCTTTATTGTTATCAATATTTTATTTATATAATTTTGTAAATTTTTCTAGCAATGAAATAAAAAAATCAAAGCAAATACTTGAAAGTAATAATGTAAATACTTACACTTTCTTAAGTGATTTACAAGAGTTTGCAAATAAACAAAATCTTGAAATATTAGAAACAAAGCAAAATAGTAAGATTTTAGATTTGGAGATAAAAGGTGAACTTTCAAGTATAATAGAAGCTTTATATTTTTGTGAAACATATAATAGCGTAAATAAAATTGATAATTTAGAAATAGATATTCAAAACAAAGAAGTATTGTTACATTTAAAACTTGAGTTTGAAAAATACAAATATAACTTCACAAAAGTTGATTTTGTGCTTTTAGAAGAAATTGGAAATAAAAATAAAGAGCCACAAATAAGTAAAAAAATGCAAACAATAAAAAAAGATATACAATGGAAACTTACAGCTATTGTAAATAACAGCGCCTTATTAAATAATAGTTGGATAAAAGAAGGTGATACAATTAATCAATATCAAGTTTCAAAAATTGATATGCATTTTGTAAGGTTAATAAGTGACACTGGTAAAAAAATAACACTTCATATAAATAAAGGAAAAATGTGAGTAAATTAAATCAATTCAATATAAATTATAATTTAGTAAATGAGTTTGAAATTAATAAATTAAAAGAGTATGAATTTGCACCTATAAGAAAAGATGATTTTTTGATAGTAGTTGCTAAAACAAATAGTGCAAACTTGGACTATTTATCTACAAAATATCACCTCCCAATACATATTGTAGAGGTTGAAAAAAATGAACTTCTGTTTTTGTTAGAAAATAGTAAATATAAACAAAACATATATGATAATGCGATTAAATCAATAGGAATAAGTGATTATAACTCTTCATATATTAATGATTTTTTAACATATTTAATAGAGTTTGCAGTTTTAAAAAATGCGAGTGATATTCATATAGAAACACAAAAAGAAGCGCTTACAATAAGACTAAGAATTGATGGATTATTACAACAATTTTTTAGATTAGATTTAGAATTTTATTCTGTTATTAGTTCTGTAATCAAACTTTTATCCTCAATGGACATAACACAAAGAAGAGTGTCTCAAAATGGAAGATTTAGTAAGATAATAAATAAAAATGAAGTTTATGATTTTAGAGTTTCTATTATGCCAACTATTAATGGGGAATCAATAGTTTTAAGAATTTTAGACAAAAAGAGTGTAAATAAAAGTTTAGATAATTTAGGATTTGATAATCATATTTTAAATAGTATAAAAGATATTATAAATCTTACACAAGGCTTAATTTTAGTTACTGGCCCTACTGGAAGTGGCAAAACAACAACGCTATATTCAATTTTAAAAGAATTAAATTCTGTAAATAAAAAGATTATAACTATAGAAGATCCTGTAGAATATCACATAGAAAATATCCAACAAATAGCAGTTAATAATGAGATAAATTTAGGTTTTAGTGAAATCTTAAGGGATGTTTTAAGACAAGATCCAGATATTATTATGATAGGTGAGATTAGAGATATTGAATCTCTTAAAATAGCTATTCAAGCATCTCTTACAGGTCATTTAGTTTTAGCAACACTTCATTCTAATGATTCTATTTCTACTATAAATAGGCTACTTGATTTACAAGCAGAGCCATTTTTAGTAGCCTCTACTCTTAAAGCAATTATCTCTCAAAGACTAGTTTTGAAACTATGTGATGAATGTAAGGAGATTAGAAATAATCAATTAGAAGCAATAGGGTGTAAAAAATGCAATTTAAGCGGATATATCAATAGAATTATGGTAAATGAAATTCTTATAATTGATGAACAAATCTCTTCTATGATTGCTAAACAAAAGGATAGTTTTGAGATTTTAGAGTATGCAAAAAGTAAAGGATTTAAGTTGCTGTTTGATAATGCTTTACAAAAAGTAAAAGATGGAGTAACTACACTAAAAGAAGTATATAAAGTAACGAAATTTTGAAAACTTATAAGATAACTTATCAAGAAGAAGGCAAGTTAAAGCATACAGTCATAAATTGTGAAAGTATACAAAATGAAACTTTGCCTTTTAATACAATTTTAGTAACAGAAGTAAAAACTCAAAAAAGCAAGTTTTTTAAAACAAGTGTTAAGCAAAGTGATGTTTTGGCACTTTTTAATGAATTAAATATTATGTTACAAGCAAATATTTTGCTAAATGATGCTGTTGAAATATTATATAAAAATACAAAAAATGAAGAGGTAAAAGAGTTTTTATCTGCATTTTTAAATGCTTTACAAAATGGAAAAAAACTTGATGTTGCACTAGAGCCATATAAAAATATTTTAGGAGAATTACCTTTAGTTTTTCTAAAAATAGCTCAAGAAAATGGGAATTTAAAAACTATTATAAGTTCGTTATTATCAATATTAAGAAACAAAAAACTGATTAAAGAACAGTTTATAAGTGCGCTTCGTTATCCAATTATTTTGTTGTTATCATTATGCTGCCTTCTATTTTTTAGTTTTTATTTTATTATACCAAAGTTTGAACATCTTTTTTTGCAATATGGCGAAAATTTGCCACTAGCTACAAAACTTTTGTTGAGTTTTAAAGTTTTTATTCATAACTATTTTATATATTTATTAATATCAATCACTCTTATAATTGGTTTTATAAAAATACAATATAAAAATAGTATGAATTTTAGATATGAAGTAAATAAATTTTTTATCATGCGTATTCCAGTAGTAAGTAAGTTGATTTTGCATACAAATTTACAATTATTTTTTCTAAGTATATCAATTTTGCTAAATGATAAATATAAATTCCAAACAGCCTTTGTCAATGCTCAAATTCTTATAAAAAATCTATATTTGTCAAATACTTTATCAAAAATAAATCAGCAAATTCAAAGCGGAAAATCAATATCATTTGCCTTTGAAAATTCAAATTTATTTGATGATTTAGTTCTGAGATTAGTAAGTGTAGGAGAGCAAAGTAACTCTTTGCCTATTACTATAAAAGAGTGTGAAAAAATATATGAAAAGAGGTTAAAAGAGTCTTTTAAAAGTTTTATGTTTTACATTGAACCTCTCTTTTTAATACTTATTTCATCTTTTATAATTTGGCTTATGCTTGCAATTTTTATGCCTATTTGGAACTTGAATGATGCAATGAAGATTTAGCAAGGATTGGTATGCAAGAAAAAGATTTTGAAGATGCAATAAAAAATATTTTAACTTATTTAGGTGAAGATATTACAAGAGAAGGCTTAGAAAAAACTCCACAAAGAGTAAGAAAAGCAATGGAATATATGTGTAGTGGATATAAACAAGACCCAAAAGAGATTATTCAACAAGCACTTTTTACTTCAAGTAATGATGAGATGGTTGTAGTTAAAGATATTGAGTTTTATAGCCAATGCGAACATCATATGTTACCTATTATAGGAAAAGTTCATGTAGCTTACATACCAGATGGAAAAGTTGTAGGTCTTAGTAAAATTCCTAGAGTTGTAGATGTTTTTGCAAGAAGATTGCAAATTCAAGAACAATTTACAGAACAAATAGCAGATGCTTTAAATGAACATCTAAAACCAAAGGGTGTTGCTGTAGTTGTTGATGCTAGACATATGTGTATGGAGATGAGAGGTGTACAAAAGATTTGTTCAACCACAATAACTTCGGCACTAAGAGGAATATTCAAAAAAGAGAAAAAAACAAAAGATGAGTTTTTATCTTTGATTTCTGGGTCATTTAAAAAATAACTTAAATAGAACTATATTATCAATAGATAGCATAAGTTTTGTTTGAGAAATGAAATAAGCTATCTACTTGATAACAGATAAATCTACTTTATCTAAATAACTAAAGAGTGACTATACAACTTTTTAGTTATTCTTATATCAGACTATTAATCAAATATTTTGAAAAGTAAGTGATGTATGCATTGCAATTAATAAGTTTTTATTCATTTATGTTATATAATGCTTATTACTAATAATTAAATTTATGCATTAAGAAATATTATACTTGGAGTTTATTTTTGAAGATTTTATATAAAATTTTATTACCAGTATTACTAGCAACTGCTTCAGGTTTATTTATTGCAAATGCTCTTGTAGAACTTAAAGCAGGACTTGATTTTAATATTTTAAATGCAATTTCTCTTGCTCAAACTGGTATTTTACAGCCCTATTTATCTGACAATCTTCAAAAAAGAGAAGAATTTGCATATGATGCAAATAGCCGTATTATTAATATGCGAAATACATACTATTATGTTATGCTTGGTATTATTGATGACAATGGAATCGTTCTTGACCATACAGAAAAAGAGTTTATTGGCAAAGA
>CAYJFN010000017.1:0-15494 GCA_964369325.1 uncultured Arcobacteraceae bacterium | reverse complement strand
TTAGTCAAGCAAAAGATATTAATAATGTAATCATCCTAACACATAACATAGATTTTATTTTTATTCAATCATTACTTTTAAAACATTTAAAGAAAATAGGCAACCCCTCTCTTACAGTATTTGCAGATTCAAAATGTGTTACTCAAAGTTATAATAACCAAAAACCTATGATTAAAGAACTTGGAAAGAGATATAGAGTTATTCCTGTTAATCTAGGAGGCTCGCATTATAGGTTTCATCCTAAAGCCATTTTGTTAACTGGTAAAGAAAAAGCTCATTTATGCATAGGAAGTGGAAATTTAACTTTTGGTGGCTGGGTTCATAATGCAGAAACTTGGGATGTTTATAATACTGAAAGCGATAATAGTGGTGTATTTAATTTTTTTAAAGAATATTTAAATGGAATACTTAAAAGGCTTCCTTACAATAATCAAACTATAGCATCAATTATTTCTAATACTTTTGATGAAAATATTAATATTTGGGCTAAAAACATGGAAAAGCCAAATTTATTATTAGGTCGAATCAATAATAATAATTCTATGATACAACAAATGAATCCTTATGTCGCTCAGAATTGTGAAAAATTAATTATACAAAGCCCTTATTTTGATAAAGAAGGTAAAACTATAGAAAAATTATATGAAGTTTTTAAACCTAAGAAAATTGATATATATGTTCAAAATAAACATTCTGATTTCACTGAAGAGATAGCAAAAAAGCTTGATAAAGATATATATTCAATCAAATCAACTTCTTTTATAAATAGTGAGGGTGAAGAGAAAAATTGCTTTATTCATGCTAAATTTTATGCTTTTCTTTACAAAGAAAAAGTTGTTTTGTTTAGTGGCAGTGCTAATTGTTCTATCACAGCATTAAATACACACGAAAAAAATAAAGGCAATGCAGAGTTAATGACTATAAAAGAATTGAATCATGAAGACTTTGAAAAATATCTAAATGCAATAAAAGTTAATGATAAAAATATAGTATTAAAAAAGCAAGAAGATATAGAAAAATCGTATAGTGAAAATGAAATTAAAGAGAAGCCAGCAACAATATATTTTGCACAATATGAATATAATAAAATAAGATTCAACTACGCAATAAAAGATAACTATGAAATTAAAGCAATTTTCATAGATGAAATTAAAACAGAAACATATTATGACGAATATCAAAAGATGTGGATTATTGAAAATATTTGTAAAGAACCTAAAACCCTATCCATCAAAGTATTTGGCAATAATGAAGAACAAATAATTGAGATTTGGATTGATAATGAAAGTGAACTACAAATTACTTCAAAAAAACGCTCATTGAATGAATTCATATTAAGCAATAACGATTTTTCATATAATCATATATCTTTTATAAACTTGTTAAAATTACTAAATCAGCACATAGTATATAATACTAAAAGCAATAATAAATCTGAAAATATTTTACATAAAGATAAAAAACATAAACTTTTTAATATTGATGAAATAATAGTGGATGATTATAATTTTAGCCCAGTAGAAAATAATGTATTTAGCAATAAAAATCCTATAAATGTCGCAAGTTTATTGAAGCAAATCTATGGACTACACAATGAGCATAGCGAAATTACGGAAAAAGTTGAAATAACACAAGAAGAACTTGAAAAACAATTAAAACAAGATGAATTAAAGGTTGAAACCAAACAAATATCAAAGGCTCAGATTACTGATAACAAAATAAATGAAATAAAGAAACTATTTGAGGGTATGTTAAATGCCTTGGAATTTGATGAAGTTATAAATAATAGATCATTGATATTTTTACTAAATGATTTTAAAGTAATCTCGATGATTTTAAGAATAGGGCTAAAAGAAAATTGGATTAGCAAGGAATACTATAATAAAGCAAGCTATGAAGTAGTAACAAAATTCTTCTTTTCATCTACACTAAATGAAAAACAAAGTCTAATTGACATAAAACTTAAACAAGAAAATGTTGATATCAGCGAAATAAAAAGTGCAGAGTTATCAGCTATTTTATTACTTTGGTTAAATGAAGCTGAGGATAATACAAATATAAGTTATATAAGACTTTTACTGTCAGTTATTTTTGCTCAAGTGAAGTACGGTTTTATAATATCTGAAAATGATTTAATTAATATAGAAATAAATAAATTATTATTAGCTTTAGATAATAAAATTAATACTGAAATACTTGAGGGATTTGCATCAATGTTAAATTTTATAAAAAATACAAGTTATGCATTTAAAGAAATTATTGATATTACAGGAACTCATAATCGTGATTATTATATAGAGCAATTGTTAAGTAAAGAGCCTAGAGAAGTAATGAAAGGCGAATTAATTTGGAATAATAATGATTTCTTTATAGTTAAGTTTCCATACAAAAGAAGAAAAGACAAAAGTAATCCATTTGCAAAACTAATATCATTAACCAAGCCAGATAATCCAGAAAATGATAATGAAGTTAAAATATTAAAAGAATATACACTTCCACTATTGGACTTAGTTAAATTAGATGAATTTAAAGAAATAAAATATCAAAATTCTTTATCACAACTTATTGATAAGTATCTTTTGCCGTTTTCTAAAACCATAAAAATATTTTAATACAAACAAACTAACAGTTGAAGAGAAGATGCAGACAAAAAGTTAGACTACCATAGGTCTCTAAAAAGCTATTCTAAACTATAAATTTAGGTTTAATTTGTTTAAAATACTAATTATAAAAACTTGTCTTTATTGCTTCAGAAATCAAGAAGATATCTTTTAAATGCCAAACGAACTGCTAAAAATTTGCAAGTGCAATGGCATTATTTAAAGCTTGACTGTTTGACAACCTAGTATACCAAGTAACAACCTAAATACTTATTTCTTTTTCAATATTTTTTTTCTACAACTAGGTATTTTTTTGTTTTGTTTTTTACTTTGCTTAACCGTTGGAATAAGATGTTTTTTTAAAGAGGCTTCAATATTTTTGTAGCCTAAAAATTTTTGAAATTCTTTTTCCCAATTTTCTTGGAAAACATTTTGAAAAATACTTTGCAACAAATGCAGATTATAATGCCAGTAGAACTTTATTGAACCGTTGGTCAAACGGGAATTGCTTGTCTGTCAACAAATAGACTTAAGTCTATGGAGCAAGAAGCTCTCGCCCTTTAGGGCGGAGAGTATGTCACAAGTATTGCTACAGATTATTTAAGAGAAGCTGAACGAATAAAAGAAGATTATCGATATTGTTGAGTACACATTGTTTTTATAGATTTAAAATTGCCAACTTTTTGTGCTTACACACTTCCCTAAAAATAGTTGTAAAAATATGGCTACATTTGATAATTTTGCAAAGGTACATTATACTTACTTTTAAAATAATAAATATCAATTTTGTAAAAAAGTTGCAAAAAATAAGTTTATTATGTTAGAATAATAAAAAATATAAGAGGTTTCTCATGTTGTTACAATTTAGCGTTAATAATTTTAAGTCTATTAAAGACACAATAACTTTAAGTATGCTTTCATCTAAAAAAGCAAAAAAGAACACTAGTGAAATAAGAAATTATTCTTTAGTAAATAGCTGTGTTATTTATGGTGCTAATGCAAGTGGTAAAAGTAATATTTTAAAAGCTATGTCTTTTATGACTGATATTATTCTAAATAAGACTAAAGTTATTCAATCAACTGACCATCTTCCTCATGATCCTTTTAAACTAAATAGTTCAACTCAGAATGCTTCAAGTACTTTTGAGATTATATTTTTTATAAATGATATTAAATATAGATATGGATTTGAAATAGATAAGGAAGTAGTTTATTCAGAATGGTTATACGAAGATAAAAAAGGAAAAGAATCAAAATTATTCTTTAGAGATACAGAAGATGATGATTATGTAAATCAACAGAAATTTAAAGAGGGTTACTCGTTCTTTAGTAATAAAAAAGCTAAAATTAAAATTTCTCCTAATCAACTATTTCTTTGGGTTTGTGATAGAGTAGATGACTCTGTTATTTCAAAAAATATTTTACATTGGTTTAGTAATTTTAATTTCATTGATGGATTAAATGATGCTGGATACATTAATTATACAATGAGTAAAATGAATGATTCAACATTTAAACAAGAAATGGTTAATTTAATTAAAACAGCTGATATAGGAATAGAAGATGTTCGTTTAGAAGAAAATGAGATAACTTTAGATGCTATCGAAAGAATGAATTTACCAATAGAGATAAAAGATAAATTCTTAGAAGAAGGTGTTCTCTCTCTTTCATTAAATACATACCATAAAAAATATGATGAAAATGATAAAGAAATTGGAAGTGAAGTTTTTGAATTGGAACATGAAGAATCTATAGGAACTAGAAAATTTTTTAAATTATCAGCACCTATTTTAAATACATTAAAGCAAGGAAGAATATTAATGATAGATGAGCTAGATGCTAGCTTGCATCCAATTTTAACACACCATTTAATAAAGCTGTTTAATGATAAAAATATTAATAAGAATAATGCTCAGTTGATTTTTACAACACATGATACAAATCTATTAAAACCACATATATTTGAAAGAGATCAAATTTGGTTTACAGAAAAAGATAAATATGGCTCAACAACTTTTTACTCAATTTTAGAGATAAAAGGTGTTAGAGAAAATGAAGATTTTGAGAAACAATATATTCAAGGAAAATATGGGGCAATTCCATATCTTGGAAAGTTTGAGTTTTAAATATGGCTAGAAGACAAAGAATACTAGATAGTAGAAAAAAAGAAACAAAAAAGAGTGATTACAGAAGAAAAAAAGGTACTAAAAATAAAATACTAAGTGTATTAATTGCTTGTGAAGATGAATGTTCTGCTCCAACATATTTTAAAATGATTATTGATAAATTAATTCAAGACAAGCTTATTACTCAAGACTCTCTTGTAATTGCTAATCATAAACACAATAACCCCTCTGGTGTTTTAGATGACTTAAAAAAGCATAAAGAAGATGATAAAACTTATAAAGATTTTGAGCATAAATGGATAGTAATTGATAGAGACAATGTTAGAGTAAATGGAGGAGGGCATTCTAGAGAAGATTTTAATAATGCCCTTATAAAAGCAAAAAGTGATAAAATAGAAGTTGCTTACGCTAATGATTCTTATGAATTATGGTATTTGTTGCATTTTAACATGCGAACTACAGCGATATTAAGAGATGAAATTTTAAAAGAAGTCATTAGACTTTTGAAAGAAAAAAACAATTATTTGTTTGCTGGATTAAATAAAGAAAATATAAAAACAGAGAGGTATACCAAGCTTATTTTTAACGAATTATTAGATTTACAACCAGATGCAATAAGAAATGCATCAAACTTGCTAAAATTTCATGGTGATGCTCATAATCCAGAAAGTGATAATCCTTCAACTACCATACACAAACTAGTGCAAATATTAAATGCTTTAAAAAATTAAAAGAAGGTAAGTAAAGAATTTTAATAAGGTTGTAACCCTCCCCAAAAAGTAGACCAAAATAGACTTAGTGATTTTTGTTATAATATCAACAGGAGTTACAATGAAAAAAGGAAGATTTACAGAATCTCAAATAATAAATATTTTAAATGAGGTAGAAACAGGGATGAAAGTTTCTGATGCTTATAGAAAAGATATAAGTTAAAAGATTATGTGATTGAGTGTAGAACACTTAAAATTATAAAAAAGTAATAGTTTTTAGGACAAAATAATGACACAAAGAATAAATTTGGTTTGTAATACTTGTGAACATGGTATTACCTTGCGTAGTGGTTTGGGAGCACAAGAGAGACAGATTATTGCTGTACAGTGTCCTAATTGCAAAGAAAAAGTTGGAGTAATCTTTACTATTAAAGAGAGTGAAGAAAAATTAAGATTTCCAACTATTAATTTGGAAAAGTGTATAAATTCAGAATTAAGAGATAAAGAAGATGATAATTTTACTGCAATTAATGTGCATCCAGAATTAATATATCCTAAAGATATGATATATGAAAAACTTTTATTATCTGAAGGTATGGCCTCAAGAGCTTTATCTGAACACGCAATAGAAAATGGTTTCTTTGATGAAAAAAAAGCTAGAGGTGCAATGAATGACTTATTTCCTGGACTGAATATGATTTCAATCTTCCAGGGATTAGGAGGAGATGCTAATTTACTGAAAGATTGGGACATTATTCAACGCTGTTGGCGGTTAAAGAACAATGATAAAGAAGATATATATAATAAGGAAGTTATAAAATATACTAATTATAAAGCTCTTCATAAAAACTCAAGAACATTTAATGATATTTTATTTGATTTTTTTTATCGTTTTATTAATCCTAATATCAAATTATATAACAAACTTGAAGATGAATTTGAAAAAGCAAGAAAATTTAATGCTCAAGAATTTTTAAAAGTTCAAAAATGTTATTTAGAAGATTTACATACAATAAACTGGAAAAATTATTTAAAAATTTTTAATGAATACTTCAAAAATTTTGATGAGTACAACCGTTTATTGTTAAATACAAAAATAGAGCTTCACCCAGCAGATGGTGTTGAAAGTGTATTTTGCCCAATTAACTTTGATAATGTGGATATGTTTTATGGTAATGTTTATGAGAATATAACTTCACATATTGAGCTTTTAGTACTAATAAATAATGTAATTGAAGGAAGAGATTATGATAAGTTTTTAGATTCTTCTGTCACAATTAATAAATATAGAAAAAAATTTACTAAAGAATCAAAAAAAGGACCTCTTAAATCTAACAACACTTTTAATAATTTTACATTACACTTTGATAGTAAAATTAGAAATGCTTCTCATCATAGGTGGTTTTATGTTGATGACTCGAATCCTGAAAGGTTAATGTATAAAAGTGGTGGTACAGGTGCACTAAACTATATAACATATATTGATTACATTTATAAATGTAATCAAATGGCTTTATCTCTTGCAAGTTTGATAATGATTGAAATTTATTTAATGGAACAATAATTAAATAAAATGGGACTTATTAATAGAAGGAGCCGACGGTGTGCGGACATTTTCTTGGACCAGCTTAAGATGCTAGTCCCAGATTTTGTCTGTACTCCATAGGACTCATATATCCTAGTTTTTTCTTTATTTGTCTCTCATTATACCATACAATGTAATCATTGTATATTTTAGAACAAATCAGTAGTACCTTACACTCACATCAAACATACTACAAATTCAATCAACAAGATGAACATTTCAGTTCAAAATATAGGAAAGGTCGTGTTAGTGCATCTAAGTGGCTTAATGAACTGTCAAACGAACTGCTAAAATGGGCAGGTATGTTTTACAAAAATAGAGATGTTTATGTCATAATATAGCTGTATTCATAATATCAAGTGTAATTCAAATTGAATAAATAGATAGTTCGTTTGACTGCATAATACAATATGTTTTTGTTGCACTTATGACTTAAATGTAGGTAATCAAATGAGAGAATTTTTTGCATTATACTTATATTAATTACAAAAATCTTTACAATTTTTTAATTTGTAGTCTACTATTTCATTTAAATGGTTCTTTTGAAAAATGCAACATTCGTCAAATACTTTTTTTAATTTATCTTTTCCTCTTTTCAAATGAGATTTAACAGTAGATAAGTTTATGTTATTTAATTCTGAATATTCGATTAAACTTTGCTCTTTAAAATAAACAGCATTAAAAACCTTTTGTTGTTCTGCAGGAAGAGTTTTAATAACATTTTCTAAACAACATGAAAATTCTGTATATAAATTTTGTTTGGTTTCTTCTTCAAATAATAAATCTTCATTTTCTATATTTAAAGGTTTTTTCTTTCTTGAATAATCTATAATAGTGTTTTTAGCTATTGAATAAAGCCAAGATTTGATTTTTTCTTTTTCTTTTATAGTGTCAATATTTTTATATGCCTTTATAAAAATCTCATGCAGTAAATCCTCTGCAACACTTTTATCTTTTATATTTTTGTATATAAAATATAGCAATGGCTTTCTAAATTGTTCATAAATTTGAGTTATTTGATTTTCCACTTACGATCCTTGTTGCATTTTAATATAAGACGAAAAAAATAAAAAAAAGTTGCAGTCTTTTAATTGGTGTTGATATTTTATCAAATTTTCTGAAATATTATATTCTAAGTGCAACCTTTTTTTTTGTGATTCGTCTTAGTAGCAATAAAACTTAAAGGAAAAAAAATGGAAAAAATAAACAAAAATCAATGTGAATGTGATTGTACAAATGTGACTGCTTTTAGTGAAAATAATGAGTGTAAATGCACTTGCATAGATGGCGTTTGCACTTGTGAGAGCTGTGATTTCAAATGTTCATACGTAAATGGTGTGTATACTTTTGAAATTGGTGAATGTAAATGTACATGTATAAATGGTGTTTGGAATTGTGAAAATTGCGATGACACTTGTGAAGATGGTACTTGTGTTTGTGAAAAATACAATTGTAAATGTATTTGTATTGATAATGTTTGCACATTCGAAATTGGTGATTATAAATGTGTTTTCAAAGATGGTGTTTGTACTTGTGAAAACTGCGAATGTTAAGATAACAGAAGCTGTAAGTCTAGATAATTACACAAATACTTAGTATCAGACTGGTAATATAAAATTACATGTCAAGAAATAAATGGGAGGTACGGAGTGGTAGCATTCAGCACCTCTGTGCCCCTTTGGTGGCAAATTTGTTGACATTTTTGTAAGAGTGAAATCAAATTTTTTTACTTCCACTAATATATTAATCATAGGTTTTACAATAAGCCTCTAACTACTATGCCGCCAATATTCCTTATTTGTAATAAATATTTACTAAAAACTTTTTTACATTCCAATTTTAGCAGTTCGTTTGACAAACATGAAGTAAAATCTTAATATGTTTTTAAAGCATTTGACTTTAGATTCCAAAATTTAAGGTATAATATAAAAGTTTTGAATGGCGGATACACTTTACAAACTTGGCTAGTTTGAACTGGTGTCGCTGTAGGGCAAGTAGCAATACTTGCCCTTTTTTTATGCGGGTAGTGTTGGGCGGAAGCGACATTATAGGAGGTATCCTATGCCATTCAAACTAGTAGTGCTACTTTTGGTTTGTTTAATATTTGCCACAAAGCTATATTAACTGTCAAAGAAAGAGAGGGATTAACTACCCCTCTTGGCACTACTTCTAACAAAAATCAACTCATCAACGCATCTAAGACAGTCTCTTGTGTTGCTTTTGCATATATTGTGGTTGTTGCAATATTTGAGTGTCTTAAAACTTTTTGTATAACAATAAGCATATGTTTGTAACTTTAAAATTTATACTCACCTTTACAAATTCTTTTGACAGGTCAGTTTCATTTACACTTCACTATTTAGAATAGTATATGTCGTTTTTAGATTTGTAATATTTAGTGGCTCTGGCTTATTTGTAACAGTATCTAAAAGATTTATTTTCAAATCTTTTGCATAAGCTATAAACTGCTCTTTTGATTTTCCTTTTAGTGAATTTTTTGTAACTTTTATCATGCTTGCAGGATTAACTGGTTTACCGTTTTTGTAAAGCCCAAAGTGCAAATGTGGACCTGTACTTACTCCTGTACTTCCCACATATCCTATTATTGTACCTTGTTTCACATATTGACCTGACTTAATTTTAGCGTGTCTGCTCATATGTGCATATAAAGTTTTATAGCCATCTTCATGACTTAATTCTACAGTTTTACCATATCCACCTTTTGTACCTCTAAAGATAACTTTTCCAGAAGCTGCTGCAATAATTGGTCTTCCCGAAGGAGCTGCATAATCAATCGCAAAATGACCTCTATATCTTTTTAGAACAGGATGCCATCTTTTTAGTGAAAACTTACTAGAAATTCTTGTGTAATTTACTGGTGTTTTCATAAAAAAGCTTGTAAGATTATTCCCATTTTGGTCATAATAAAGTCCATCTGTTTCATTTTTGAAAATATATGTTTGCTTTTTATTTACTTCTACAAGTGCAGCATGAATTTCTGGCACTCCATAGTATTGCCCCATTCTTATTCGTTGGGTATATTTTATTGCTATATTATCACCTTTTTGCATTTTTCTAAAGTCAGCTAACCGGTTAAATACTCTTACAAATTCATTTGCTAGTCTTGGATTACTAGTTGCATCTAAAATATCTTGATAAGGTGAAGATGTGATTGAAATAGCTATTGTTTGTGAAACTTCACTAAATGAAATAGGTAAAGTAGAGAATGTAAATTTGTCATTCTCTTTATACAAATGAAGTTGAAGCTCTTCACTTATTGGGATTAGAATTTGTTCTATTTCATTGTTTTCATTCTCTAAAACAAAATATTTAGTTCCCGCTCGAATTTCAGTACATAATTCTTGGTCATCTTTATCTAAATCAAAGTACAAACTTTGGGGGATATTTTGAGATTGTAAATAAGTTAAAAAGGTATCATTCTCTTTCCATGTTAGCTCTTTTAATGAAGATGCAAAAACTGAAGTTATCATTACAAGTAGTATTAAAAGGTATTTCATAAAATTGTCCATAAATAAATTTTCATGACTTATTGTTCCCCCCATCTTAATGTTAAAGCCATGACCACAAGCACTTGCAAGTAAGAAAACATTAGTTTTCCTTTTGGAAGCTTCTTACTTCTGCTTCAATATAGTTTTTAAAATCATCTTCATTCTTAACCTTGTTCCAAATCTCAGTCAAGTTCTTCCACTCTTTTTTACCATTTACTTCTTTTGTAAGAATTACAGATTTTGTATAAAGTCCATACTCTTTTACATCAACCATATTTTCTCTCATATCTTTCATTACAAATTCTATAGAATTGTCGTTCATAACCGCAACTGTATTTCTAGTATAATCCTCAAATTTCCCACAAGTCACACATCTAGGGTCTGACCAATAATAATTTACATCAACTTTAGTAGCTGCATTTGCAAAACCATAAAATGCTAGTAATAAAACTAACGCCTTCATCATATTTCTCATCGTAATTTTCCTTTACCTTTTAAATTTTATATTCACATTTATTTAATCTATATAATTTGATTAAACACAAACCCTATTACTAAAATAGAAAGTTGTGATTTTTCTGTTAAGTTGCTGTGATAAATATAACAAATATAGCTTCAGCTTGTTAATTCAATATACCTCTCTCCAATCACAACAACTTTTATTAAATTTATTTATTTTGACTTAAATCCATAAGCACTTTTAATTGTTTCTTTTGCTCAGCTGTTAAAACATTGTAAATTTTTTCAATTCTTTGTGCATGTGCTTTTTGTCTCTCTTTTCTTGTATTGTCTTGAAATTCTGCAAATTTATCAGCATCAAAATCTTCTTCAGTAAATGAGTCATAAATTGAGCCTTTTTCTTCAATTCTTTCTTCTAAAATTTCAATAATGCTCTCTTCTTGTTTGTCAGTTAAATTTAATTGTGCAATTAAAGGTAAAATTCCCGCTCCCCTATAATCCATTCCATAACCATGATGCATACCACCTTGATGTCCCATCATTCCTTTTCCATAGCCTTGATGCATACCACCTTGATGTCCCATCATTCCTTTGCTATAACCATGATGCATACCACCTTGACCTTGCCCCATCATTCCATATGCACCATAAGCACTTGCTGCTGTTGCTAGAATTGCACTTACTGCTACCGTTGTAATAATCTTTGTACTAAGTTTCATCTTGAACCCCTTGTTTTTATTTTAAGATTTTTTAAATCTCATATTGAAATTATAAATTACCAACTTTAACAAATATTAACAAGGCGTATAATTTTGTTTATTTTTTAGAAATAATAAAATAGTTCCCTTTATTACTATTACTTTCAAAAGCTTCTTTATCATCAAAATGCCACCATTCAGAAGCTAAAGCATTAAATCCTGCATTGTTCATATATTTATGAAGTTGTAAAGTATTAAATGTAACTTTTTTTGAATACTCTTTTTTATTTGGGTTATCATATATTGTTGAAGCTATGCTTAAATTATGTATATTGGTTTGCATTTCATACTCTTTATAATTTGATATTTTAAGATATTTAAACTCACTTGTATTTACAATTTCTTTTTGTAAAATTTTGCCTAATGAAACATCAACAGCACTTCCTTTTTGATGATTTGATACTCTTGTTGAAATAAACCAATTAATAGACCAAGGTTTAATATTGATAAAATCTTGCACTTTATTAGTAGTTTGAATTAAATATTTTATATTCTTTACAATATTTCTTTGTATTTGCAATGGTCTAAAAGCTTCATATACAATAAGCGTGTTACCATCCAATAAAGCCATTTTTTGTGCTATTGCTAATTTTTTAGCACTTTCATATTTTAAAGGCATTATAAAAGTTTTCATTTTTATTCTTTTATTATACTCTTCTACATTATATAATTGCTCATTTGTGATATTTGGAATATTAATATTTCCAACTTTTAAAATAGAAGCAATTGAATTTGTATTTATATATATAATAGATGGTAAAATATCTGGTAAATTAATATAGCAATATTTATGATTTACATAGCCTATTTTATTGTCATAGTTAATTTTCCAATAGTTTCCTAACTCTTCAATGATGGTAAATTCTTCTGTTTCTTTCAATTTCCCTATAATTAAAGAGCCATTTTTTGGCTTTTTTCTAATGTTTAATTTTACAAAAGCATAAGCTTTTGCACCTTTAATTGGCAATTCAAATAAATTTGTTTTAATATTATCATTTGAGCCATATAAAGGTAAAAATAAAGATAAAAAGATTATTATGAATATTTTTTTAATCATTTAAAATAATATACCAAAAAAGCAAGTATCAATAAATGAATAGGATAAATACCATAAAAAAACATTCCTATATATTTAGATTTCTTACCTCTTTGTCCATTATATAAATATATTAAAGGAATTGCTAGAAATATTCCTAATTGATACCAGTGGCTAAATCCATAATGAGAAGGACCAAAATTTAAGTAAACTCTAGTTAAAAATAATACACTAACAGCTAAAAACCCTAAAATTTGCCAATTTTTATTTCCATGAAATATACCAAATACTACAATCCACAATACAGCTATAAAATTCCAATTTGCAGGAATAGCTAAAAAACAACATAATAAAACTATCCCAACTTTTAAAAACATTGGTAACTCTTCAGATTTCACACTAATCAAAGCTATTAAACCAAGTGATAGACCCCACATTATACTTGTTGCTTGGAAAAATGAATAACCAAACAAAAGATTATATGCGTAATGAGATATTACTGCTAATAGTAATAGCCTCTTCAAATATCTTTTTTTATTTGATGTATAAAAATAACCTTCTGCAATAAAATAACAAAACAATGGAGCTGCAATTCTTCCTGGGATTCTTAACATTATCCCCCAAAGTTCATCATGGGGAGCAAAAACAGCAGCTGCATGATCAAATATCATTGCAAAAATTGCTAATAATTTTAATGTATTTGAATTAAAAGAAAATATATTGACCATACTATTATTTTTCATAACACTTTTATCAACCAAACTACTCATTTCACACCTTTTTATAAAACATATTTGTTAATTTCAAGGAATTATATAAAAGAAAGTTAAACAAAGATTAATCAATATAATTTAGAATAAAACTAATTTTGGTTTATGTCTGTTTAAGTTTAATGGGTAAAATTATAAAATAACAAAAAACTTAAATTTAGTGATATGCTTATAAATACTTTACAATGGAATAAGATGATAAAATTACTTTTAATTGAAGATGACTTAGAATTTGCAGAACTTATTGAAGATTTTCTAAATACTAAAAATATTGCAACATTTACTTGTGATGATCCTTTTAGGGCTTTGGTTTTAAACTTAAATGATTATGATTTAGTGCTACTTGATTTAGGACTACCTGGAATTGATGGTCTTGAGATTTGTAAAGAGTTTAGAAAAAAAAGCTCTATACCTATTATTATCTCTACTGCAAGAGGTAGTGTTTCTGATAAAGTTTTGGGCTTACAATTAGGAGCTGATGATTATTTACCTAAACCTTATGACCCAGATGAACTATATGCAAGAATTTCTAGTTTGATTAGAAGAAGTAATGGTAATTTAGAAAAAAATACAGAAAATAAAAGAGATTTTGAAATTGACAGTTATTTGCGAGATGTAAAATATAAGGATAAAAATCTTAATTTAACAGAGGCTCAATATGAAATATTTTCTATATTAATAAAAAACTATCAAGTTACTGTTTCAAAAGAACAAATTCTTAACTCTTGTTTGTCTATTCAAGCAACAGATGGAAACTCACTAGAAGCAATTATAAGTAAAATAAGACAAAAAATAAAAAAATACTCTTCATCAAAACATATTATATCTATTAGAGGACAAGGATACAGAATTGTTGAATAAAATTAAAGAATCATTAGTATTGCAAGCATCATTTTTATTTTTTATATCTTTTTTAGTAATTATTCTTTTATGGATATTTTTCTATTTTCAGCAAAAACATCAACACTTTGAGTTTGATTCAAGTAGATATTATAATACACTAAATTTTTTAAGTCCATATTTATCTAACAATAAAACCATAAACAATGAAATTTTAAAAAATTCTTCTTATAAAAAATCAGATGTAAAATATTTAGATACAAATAATATCATTTTAGAAAAAGGAGATGAGCAGGAAGGATTTAAAGTAATATCATACAAGCACAAACAACTGATTTATATTTATAATAAAAAAGCAAGTATTATGCTTGAAGATATTTCTACTCATAGAAGTATGGTTCTTATTCATTTTGTATTTATATTGCTTTTAATTACGCAAACCCTTTTGTATTTAAAACTTCGAAAATCGCTTACTCCTATAAGCTTATTACATAGTAAGTTAAAAAGATTAGAAACAGGCGACTTATCACCACTTAAAATTGACTCAAAATATATAGAAATTAAACAAATAATCAAATCTTACAATGACTCTATTTCAAAGATTGAGCATATGCTAGAGCTTAGAGAAATGTTTAATAAAATTTTTATGCATGAAATGAAAATGCCTTTAGCAAAAGGAATGTTCTATTTAAAACAAGAACCATCAAATTACACACATGAAAAATTAAATAATATTCTACATGGTCTAAATAAAGAGTTAGATAAGTTTTCTCAAATTGAAACATTAATATCAAATCAAAATAAAATTATCAAAGAGAAACATACTATAAAAGATTTGATACTTTTAGCAAAACAAAGAGCACATATTGAAGATAATCATATTATTTTTAAAAATATAGAGAATAAAATCATATATGGAGATAAAGAGTTTTTAATTCTTTGTTTTAAAAATCTTTTAGATAATGCAGTAAAATATTCGTTTGACAATAAAGTTATTATTGATGGTAGCAATGGAATTTCTTTTGAAAATAGAGCTGAAGAACTGCCTGTTGATATTTCAAAAAACATAAAAAAATGGAAAATTGATAAAAATAAAAGACA
>CAYJFN010000016.1:0-15568 GCA_964369325.1 uncultured Arcobacteraceae bacterium | reverse complement strand
TATATTATTAAAGATATTAACACTCATAATGATAGTCAAATGTATGAATTTTTATCTTCTTTAGGTTGCTATGCAGGCGAAAGAATTACAATTATTTCGAAACTTTATAAGAATTATGTAGTTTCGATAAAAGATGCAAGATATAGTATAGATGAAGATTTAGCAAAATCGATTATTTTATAATTGTCAATGAATTAACTATATAAAAAGGAGAGAGTATGAAAATAGCACTAGCAGGAAATCCTAATAGTGGTAAAACAACTTTTTTTAACGCGATTACTGGAAAAGTTGAAAAAGTTGGAAATTGGGCAGGGGTTACAGTTGCAAAAAAAGAGAGTAAAATCAAAAAAAGCTTACAACTAGAAAATGAAGATTTAATAGTAGTTGATTTACCTGGAGCATACTCTATGTCTCCTTTTACTTCAGAAGAAAATGTAACTAAAAAATTTATACAAACAGAAAATCCAGATGTTATTGTTAATATTGTAGATGCTACAAGTTTAAATAGATCTTTATTTCTTACAACACAATTATTAGAAATAGGAATACCTGTTATTGTAGTACTTAATAAAAGCGATTTAAACTTAAAAAAAGACATAGATATAAATATAAAAGAGCTATCAGACTCTTTGTGTTGCCCAGTTGTGGAAATGGTTTCTACAGATGCAAATCAAGATGCCTTGAAAAGTTTGATTGCAAAGACTGTTGAATTAAAAGGAAATACTCAAAAATCAGTTTTTACTCAAAATGACGGTGTTGACTTAACGGATGAGCAAAGCGTTAAAAATTCAGATATGAAAAGATACAGTTTTGTAAATAGTATTATTGAAAAAGTAGAAAGCCGTAAAATAAATAGCAATAAACAGACATTTCAAGACACAATTGATAGAGTTGTTGCAAATAAATGGTTAGGACTACCAATCTTTGCACTTGTAATGTGGGCAGTATTTGCTATTTCTCAAACTGTAGTTGGACCAATTGTTGCTGATTGGCTAGTTGCTCAGATTGAAGCATTTCAAGGGTTTGTTGGTGAGCAATTAGGTGAAAACGTATCTCCTTTATTGAGTGCATTATTAGTTGATGGAATTATTGGTGGCGTTGGTGCTGTTGTTGGATTTTTACCACTTATTATGGTAATGTTTTTTTTACTAGCTCTTTTAGAAGATTGCGGATATATGGCAAGAGTTGCTGTAGTTATGGATAGATTTTTTAAAGTTGTAGGACTTTGTGGAAAATCTATTATTCCTATGGTTATTGGTACTGCTTGCGCAATTCCTGGAATTATGTCAACTAGAACAATTAGAAATGAAAGACAAAGAAGAACATCTGCTATGCTTACGCCATTTATGCCTTGTGGAGCAAAACTTCCTGTTATAGCACTATTTGCTGGAGTATTTTTTGCAGAAGCTGCATGGGTTGGAACTCTTATGTATTTTACAGGTATTTTCTTAATTATTATTGGTGCATTAATTGTTATGAGAATTACTGGTGAAAAGTATGCAAGATCATTTTTTATTATTGAATTATCAGAATATCAAGTTCCAAGTGTTAAAAGAGCTACGATGTCTATGCTTGCAAGAGGAAAAGCATTTATAATAAAAGCAGCAACTATTATTTTAGTTTGTAATGCGGCAGTTCATATCATGCAAACATTTAATTGGAGCTTAGATGTTGTAGCAGAAGGTGCAGAGGCTACTAGTATTTTAGCATCATTATCAAGCCCATTTGCTGTTTTACTTATTCCTTTAGGATTTGGAACATGGCAATTAGCAGCAGCTGCAATTACAGGATTTATTGCAAAAGAGAATGTTGTAGGTACTTTAGCAGTTGTTTATGGAATTACAAACTTTATTAATACTGATGAATTAGCATTAGTTGGTGGAGCATCTTCTGTTGCAGAAACAATGGGATTAACTTCTGTTGCTGCTCTTGCATATTTAATGTTTAATCTTTTTACTCCTCCTTGTTTTGCTGCAATTGGAGCAATGAATGCTGAAATGGAAAACAAAAAATGGCTATTTGCGGGTATTGGTTTACAGTTTGCAACAGGCTTTATAGTAGCTTATTTAGTTTATCAAATAGGAACACTTATCACAGTAGGTTCTTTTGGAAATGGATTTGAAATGGGACTTATAGCAGTTATATTAATTATTGCAATATTTACTGTGCTAATCCAAAAAGGTAATAAATCATCTGAAGCAAAACGATTAGGAATTGCTTAATTTTATTAAAATCTGCGCTCAATAAAATTGAGTGCAGAAAAATACAAGGAGAAAGTCATGCAAGATTTTATTGTCTTATTTATTATTATTATAATATTAGGTTTAGCAATTGGCTATATTGTAAAGCAAAAAAGAAATGGTGCAAAATGTATTGGTTGTTCTGATTCATCAAGTTGCTCTACGGATAAAAAAAATGAATGTGGATGTGGTAGTTAAAATATTTATATCACTATTTATTATAAAATCTCTATTTAAAACTTCTGTTTATAGCTACAACTTAAATAAATATTTAAAACACTAAAATTTCAATAAAATTAAATTACTTTAATTAAAAGTAAAGCAAAAAATCATTAAAATTCAAACTGATATTCATTTTCAATTTCATAATTTTTTTATGATGTTGATTTTTAAAGGTTAAATAATGAATCTTGATACAGTTAAAAGTGGAGAGAGTGTAAAGGTTATTAAAATAGATACACAAGGAAAGCTTTTATGTAAACTTCTTGATATGGGATTTGTTAAAGGTGCTGTAATTGAAGTGATTAGAGAAGCTCCTTTATTTGATCCTATGGAATTAAAAATTCATAACTATAATGTAAGTATTAGAAAAAGTGAAGCACAGCTAATAGAAGTAGAATCTTATGAAAAATATTAAAATTGCTCTTGCAGGACAGCCAAATTGTGGAAAATCTACAATTTTTAACTTAGTTAGTGGAATAGAACAACATATTGCAAACTATCCTGGTGTTACCGTAGATAAAAAAGTCGGTTTTTTTAAATATGATGATTATAAAATTGAAATGGTTGATTTACCTGGAACTTATTCTTTTAACTCTTATTCACTTGAAGAAAGAGTTGCAAAAGAGTTTATTATCGATGAAAAGCCAGATATTATTGTAAATGTTGTTGATGCTTCAAATCTTAAAAGAAATCTTTACTTAACTTTTCAACTTCTTGAAATAGGAATTCCTGTTATAGTAGTACTTAATATGATGGATGTTGCCAAAAGAAGACATATAGATATTGACTCAAAAAAAATCTCCTCTTTGTTTGGTTGTCCTGTTATTGAAGCTAGTGGTTCAAAAGGCTTAGGTGGTAAGGATATTATGCAAAGTATTGTAAATACTTACAAAAAAATAAATACTTATGAAGAGTTTAGATTAGATTATGAAGAACTAGAGCCATTTATAGCAAATATAGAAGAAGAGATTAAAGATACAACTATTTCTTTAAGCAAAAGATGGTTAGCAATTAAAATACTAGAAGATGATAAAACGGTTATTAACAAATTAAAAACAGAGTTTCCAAATTTAGATAAATACTCAAAAAAACAAAATGATAAATTTAAAGATACTTATGAGCAGGAAACAATGGGGTTTTTAGCTTCAACGAGATACGATGCAGCTGGCTTGATTTTTGGTAAAGCAGTAGTTGAAAGAAATAAAGGAAAGAAAACTTTAACAGATAAAGCTGACAAAATTATATTGAATCGTTATCTTGCAATGCCAATTTTATTTGGAATAATTTTTTTAATTTATCAACTCTCTATTGTATATGGATATAAGCTAACAGATTATACTTGGCCAATTCTTGCGAGTATAAAAAATTTTGTAATAGATATATCTCCAGCCCCTGATTTTACAAATGTTCCAATGATAACAGAGTTGTCTGTTTGGATGATTAATAGCGCAAATGCATTATTGAATTATTTACCAATATTTTTTATACTATTTGCATTAATTTCAATACTAGAAGATGCTGGGTATATGCCTAGAATGGCATTTATACTTGATAAAATATTTAAAAAATATGGACTTCATGGGCAATCAACTCTGCCATTAGTTCTTGGTGGAGCTATGGTTGGAGGGTGTGCAGTTCCTGGAGTTATGTCCACAAAAGGTATTGCAGACGATAGAGCTAGAATGGCAACAATTTTAACTGTTCCATACATGAATTGTTTAGCAAAAGTTCCTTTTTACACTTTAATTTTAGGGGCATTTTTTAAACCTGATATGGCATTGATGCTGTTTTTTATATCTACAATCACAGTATTTACAGCATTTATTGTAGCAAAAATCCTTACTTCTACAGTATTAAAAACAAGAGAAACGGCACCATTTGTAATGGAACTACCACCTTATCATTTACCAACAATTAAAGGCGTAATTATAGGTTCTAGCCAAAGAGTTTGGATTTATATAAAAAAAGTTGTTACTATTGTACTTGCAGTTGCAGTAGTTCTTTTTGCAATGCTACAATTTCCTGGATTAAGTAATGAATCACAAGCTAAATATGATGAACAATCAAACAAAGCATTATCAACTTTTGATAAAGGTGCTAAAAAATCAAAATACTATGAAAAGGTTGATACTAGGGAAGAAGTGTCTAATTTGTTAAATTATTATGATGGATATAGAGCTAAAAAGATGTCTGGAAGTTCGACAGCCGATGAAGATTATAAAGCAAGCAATCCAAGCTTCTTTAAGTTTATAAGACCATTAAAGGATAAAGAAGCATCAAAAATAAACAAACTATTGAGAAAACTTTCAAATGATAGAAAAAGAATTTTAAGAAATATTAAAAATGAAAAAGTAGAAAACTCTTTATTGGGAATGCTTGGAAGATCAATGGAGCCATTGACACAATATGCAGGGTTTGATTGGAAAATAAATGTTGCATTTTTAAGTTCTTTTGCTGCAAGAGAAAGTGCTGTTGCAACATTGGGATCATTATACGAAAACAATAAAGCTGATTCTCAAAGAGCAGAAGAAGCAATGGCAGAAAATAGTGGATATACTCCACTTCATGCAACAGCAATTATAATATTTATGCTTTTAACTCCACCTTGTATAGCTACAATGATTGTGGTAAAACTACAAACAAATAGCTATAAATGGATGATGTTTGCTATAGCATTTCCTGTATTTTTAGGAATTACTATTGCGTCTATAGTGTTTACTGTGGGAACTCATTTTCAATGGAGTGGACTTGAAGCTATGCAGTATTACTATTTTTCAGTAGTAGCAATTACATTAATTTTAGGATTAATACCAAATAAAAATTCAAACTGGAAAGGAGGGTTTAATTAAGACTGTAAACCAAAGTAAACATTTATTACATGAAAAATTAAATTAAGGAAAATTATATGAAAAAAGTATTTTTAGCATCAGTTTTGATGACAAGTATGTTATTTGGACATACTGCAATTATGAGTTGTTTTGACAATGGAGATGGAACAATTACTTGCGAAGGTGGGTTTAGTGATGGAAGCAGTGCAAGTGGTATAAACTTTTTTATACTAGAAAATGGTAAAAAAACTTTCTCTGCAAAAATGAGTGAAGACAGTGAAGTAACATTCAAGAAGCCAAGTGCTGATTATGAAGCTGTTTTTGATGCAGGAGAAGGTCACGCAGTTCATGTAAAAGGAGCAGATATTACTGAGTAATAAATAGTAGTATCTTGGTTTATCATTATTCATCTACTTAATTGATGGCTAATGACAATTAATTAACAATAATAATTATTAATATTAAAGGAAAAATTATGAAAAAATTAGTAGTAAGTACAGTAGCAGCAGCAGTTTTAACAACAAGTGCATTAGCACATTTTCAAATGCTATACACTCCAAATATGGCATTAACAAAAGGTGGAACAATTGATTTAAAACATGTTTTTACTCACCCATTTGCAGATGAGCATACTATGGACATGGCAGGAGTTGAGGAGTTTTACGTTATTACTGAAAAAGGTGGTAAAAAAGATTTAAAAGATACTTTAAAACCAATTGATTTTAAAGGAAAAACAAATGCAGGAAAGTCTTATGAATCTAAATATAGAGCTAGAAGTTTAGGTGACCATGTTTTAGTAATGGTACCAATTCCATACTATGATGAAAAAGAAGAGGCTTATATGCAACAAATTACAAAAACAATTGTGAATGTTGCGGGTGTTCCAAATGGTTGGGATGCAACTTTAAACTTAGATGCAGAAATTGTTCCTTTAACTAAGCCTTACGCAATTTGGGCAGGTGGAACTTTTACAGGTATTGTAATGTCAAATGGTAAACCAGTACCTTATGCAGAGATTGAAGTAGAGTATATAAATAGTGATGTCGATATGAAAAACAACTCATTAGGAAAAAATAAATTTGAAGCACCTCAAGATTCATTTGTAACAATGGGAATTAAAGCAAATAAAGATGGTGAATTTACATTTGGTATTCCAAAAGCGGGTATGTGGGGATTTGCAGCACTTGGTGTTGGTTCTGAAAAAGAGTTCAAAGGACAAAAATATAACGCAGATGCTGTTATTTGGGTAGATGCTAAAGAGATGAAATAATTTTAAAGATAGAGAATTTCTCTATCTTTATTATTTATAGTTAAGGCTCTTTTTGAGTTTTAGCTATAAATAAACAAAAGGAAAATATTGGAATCAGCTATTTTAATTTTAATCACAATAGGTGCTTTATATTATTTATATATAAAAATATTTAAAAGCAAGGGTTGTGGTTGTGGGAAAAGCAACTGTGATAAGAACTCTGCAAAAGAATAAAGTTTTGGTAACAAATTTAAATAGGATAAAAATTTGATTAAAAATAAATGTTTAGCTTTTATTTGCTCAATTTTTTTACTATTTATGTTAACAATTAACTTTATAGAAAAAACTTCTATATATACAAGTCATAATCATGGCCATAATATAATTAATCATGTTCATGTGCATAAACATGTAAAGGCATCACACTCTCATCATAGTTCAAAGAGTATAGTAATAACTGTCTTAGATTATTTTAATTTATCACAAAACTCTGGTTTCTTATTTTTAGAAAATGATTTTTTATTTTTTAAAAAATATTTTAATATAAGGCTAGATAAAATTGAGAATAAGCTTCTTAAACCTCCTGTATTAGTATAATAACTTATTATAATATGAATTATTTATGTGAAATAAAATGATAATATTTAAACATAAATGAATACAAAGAAAATATATGAAAGAATTTAAAAGGAATTAAATGAAATCAGATGTAATTATTGATATAAAAAATCTTAGCCATAATTATGGTGAAAAAAAGATTTATGAAAATTTAAACCTTCAAATAAAAGAAGGGAGTGTTTTTGGATTATTAGGGAAAAATGGCGTAGGTAAATCAACATTAATTAATATTTTAATGGGATACATAAAACCCAAAAATGGAAAGTGCTTGATATTTGGTGAAGATTCACATGATTTATCTGCAAATACTAAAGAAGATATTGCACTTTTACATGAGGGATTTACAACTTATGATTATATGAGTATTCAAGAAATAGAAGAATTCTTTGCCCCTTTTTATCCAAAATGGAACAGGGAGTTTTTCTATAATTTAGTTGATTTAATGGGATTAAAATATACACAAAAATTATCTACTTTATCATTTGGTCAAAAATCTCAAGTAGTTCTTGGTTGTATCTTTGCACAAGATGCAAAACTATTAATGCTAGATGATTATTCTATGGGGTTAGATGCTGGATATAGAAAACTTTTTATTGATTATTTAAAAGATTATATAAAAGAGACCAAAAAAACTGTGCTTATAACATCACATGTTATGGGAGATTTAGTTGATTTAATAGATGACTTAGCAATTGTTCAAAGAGGTGGATTAATACATCGTGATACAATGAGTAATTTTATAGATAGTTTTAATTGCTATAAATTAGAGCTTAATCAAGAGTTTGATGAAAAGTTAGCACATAGAATTGAGACTTATAAAGAGTATAAAAAGGTGTTTACTTTTGAAAAATTAGACTATTTAGAGCCTTTAAAGGTTGATTTTGAAGATAAGTTTCTTGGATTTGTGGGGAAATACTAATGATAAATTCTATATTTAAAAAAGAGTGGTTAAAGCTTAAAGTTTATTTTTTTGTATTACTTGTAATAATTGTTGCTTCATTGATTGACTTTGCATATAATTTAGATTTTGCATTTTCAACAATCGAACCTGAATCAATGATGTGGTATAAGTTTGCTCACTTGCAAGATAAACCATACTACTATCTTTCTTATTTGTCTTTAATAATTGCTGCTGTAATTTCATTTGCTCAATTTATACCAGAAAGAGTAAATAAAAGAATTAAAATAATGGCACATTTACCATTAGGATTGCGAAATGCGCTTTTTATGCATCTTTTTATAGGAGTTTGCTTTATTGTAGTGCTTTCAATAGTTCTTTCGGCCGTATTGATTGGAATTTTAATAAACTATTATCCTAATGAAATTGTTCAAATAGCTATAAAAGATATGCTTTTTTATTTAATTATGAGTTTGACTTTATATGTAGGGTTAAGTAGTATTATAATAGAAACAAAAAATATTGTAGCATTTGCAAAATTTGTTTTAGTGGCACTATTTTTAGTGATATTTTTAAAACCAGAATATAACCTAAGTGACTTTTTATGGATACTATTTTTATTGTTTATGCCTTTTGTAGCATTAGATAGTTTTTATAGTATAAAACAGCAAAGATTAGATTCTAATATTTATAAAGGCTCTCTTTTTGTGTGCATAGTTGCAGTTGGTTATTTTGGTTACCAAAACTACACGCAAAACTATAAACATGTATTCAATAAGTATTATATTTTCTATTCAAATGTTGTAAATGATTTTGTATACCAGAAAAACTTTGGTGACCATCAATATGAATATGGGATTAAAGATAAAAAAACATTTGACCAATATGAATATGAATCATATTTACCTTTTGTCTATTGGAGAAATTTGGATATTCAAAACAAACTTCCAGTAGTTATTGGGCAAAACTCTTTTGATAAAGATACTATTAAAAACTCAAGATTAGGATTTGACTACAATCCTTCAATGCTTAAAAAACTAGAAGTAGAGCTTTATACTTTACTTAACCCTATTTCAAATATTGGAATGATAACATTTCCAGAAGAAGTATTTGTAATTAACAAAGATAGTGCAAGAATATATGATTTTGACAATAAGTTTTTGCAAGATCAATCAGATGATTTAAACACAAAACTAAAAGAAGTAGGGTTTGTATATCCAGCACTTAATATTTGGGGAAAAGCAACAAATATGAAGCCATTTGACCAAGGTTATTTAGTACAAGATTCAAGTAAACAATTGTTTAATATAAAAAGAGGAAACAGTATAACCGAAGTTAAAAAAGTCGATGTTCCAGATGGCGTGGAGTTATCATTTGTAAGATTATCTGAAAACAAACAAAAAATTCTAACTGGCTACGCAATAGATACAAATAGCAACTTTTATTTATTAACTTGGGACTTTAAATTTATAAAACTAGATTTAGAAAACTTTGATTATAAAACAATGAAGTTAAAACTAATTTCTAATCCATTAAATTATGTTATAAGATATGACGATGCAAATAGATATTATGCAACAGCGTTTTCAAAAGATGATTTTAGTAAAATTAAAAGTGTGATTTTGGAATAAGAATTATAAAAATTACTAATTTCTTAGAGGCATTTACATTTGTTTGTAAGTGCCTTTTTTGTTCTGTATTATGGTATAATCTTACTTTAAATTAAGGAACAATATGAAATTGGAAGAGAAATCAATAAAATTATTTTGGATAGTAGGGGCATTTTTTTTCACAATTTTTGTTTCAAATCCAGCAATTGCTTTAGTTACAGGAGTTGCTATTTCACTAATTTTTGGAAATGCTTATTGTAAATTTACATCAATGCTCTCAAAAAGAATGCTAGAAGTATCAGTAGTTTTACTTGGTTTTGGTATTCAATTGTCAGTTATTATTAAAGTCGGAGCTTCTTCAGTTTGGATTACTTTAATTGGTATAGTGTTAGCTTTTAGTATTGGAATGTTTTTAGGCAAGCTATTTAAAATAGATAAAAACACTTCAATTTTATTAACAAGTGGAACTGCAATTTGTGGAGGAAGTGCAATTGCAGCAATTGCTCCATCAATAAATGCAAAACAAGGAGAAATTGCTGTTTCTATGGCAGTTGTATTTTTGTTAAATGCGATTGGCTTAGTTGTTTTCCCTTTTATTGCTCATATGTTAAATTTAAGTGAGGCTGATTTTGGATTGTGGGCTGCTTTGGCAATTCATGATACATCTAGTGTGGTAGGTGCTGCTGCAGGGTATGGAGCTTTAGCTTTAACAATAGCAACTACTGTTAAGCTTACAAGAGCATTGTGGATTTTACCTGTTGCAATTATTGCTAGTAAATTAACTAAAAGTGAAGGAAAACCAAAGTTTCAATGGTTTTTACTTGGCTTTTTATTAGCAGGGCTTATTAACTCTTTCTTTCCTCAACTTATTAATACTTGGGAAATGTTTGCAACCACAGGAAAAATGTTAATGTCAGGAACTCTTTTTTTAGTTGGTGCTGGACTCACAATGAAAGTTATAAAAGAAGTTGGAGCAAAAGCTTTGATTATGGCGGTTATATTGTGGATAATTATGTCAATAATAAGCTTAGCTGCTATACTTACAGGAGTTTGGCAACTTCCTACAGAAATTTTTTTAAAGTAGTAAAATGAAAAGTATACATAGTTTATTGGTTATTAAATTAGCTTTTTTATTTGTTGTATTTTGTAATGCTGTTGTTGATGTGTCGCATAAGATATTGCTTCAAAACATTGCATTTAAAGTTTTTAATGGAAGTGAACAAGTTGTATGGATTTCAATAATTAATGCACTAATTATTATTCCTTTTGTACTTCTTTTTACACTAAGTGGATATTTGTCTGATAAATACAATAAAAAAGATATTTTAGTTTATGGAGCTATTTCTTCTTTTGTATTATCTGTATTAATGGTATTTTCATATTTAAGTGGGAATTTTTATTTGGCTATGGCAAACCTTCTTTTACTTGCTGTTCAAAGTGCAATTTATTCACCTGCAAAATTTGGAATTATTTTAGATATTTGGGGTAAAAAATTTTTATCAAAAGGAAATTCTGCACTTCAAGCCATATCTATTATTGCTATTCTTTTTTCAATTGCAAGTGCTTCTTATTTTTTTGAATCATTTTATATAAAAAATAATTTAGAGCTACTACAAAGTAAAGAAGAGTTATTAAGCGCAATTTTACCACTTACATTTTATATTGTACCTATTGCTTTTTTAGAAATGATATTTTCACTTTTGATTTTAAGAAGATTAAAAACTTCATATTCAAAAACTCAAAATATAAGTTTGGATAAAAATGAGTATTTAAAAGGAAAACTTTTAAGTAAAAATATAAAAGAGATAACATCAAACAATATAATTTTCTTAAGTGTAATAGCATTATCTATTTTTTGGGGAATTTCTCAAGGATTTTTGGCTGTATTTCCATCTTATGCAAAAGACTATTTAGCAATTGAAAATGCCTTTATTATAAATGCTATTTTAGGAGTTTCTGGGCTTGGAATTGCTATTGGGTCATACTTTTATTCAAAAGTTTCAAAATATTATATTGAAGTAGGAACTATTCCAATAGCAGCATTTGCAATGGCTTTTGTAATTTATCTTTCAACTCAAATTTTAAATATCTATTTACTTGCATTTTGTTTTTTTCTTTTTGGTTTTTTTGGTGGAGTATTTGTTGTTCCTTTAAATTCACTAATCCAGTTTAATGCAAAACGAAGAATTTTAGGAACAGTTTTAGCAGGAAATAATTGGTTTCACTCTATTTTTATGTTTGCAATGCTTACAATAACAACAGCAGTATCATTGTTTAACTTAGATCCACTAAATACAATTTACCTAATTTTTATTATCACATTAATTGGAGCATTTTTTACAATTTATAAACTTCCTCAATCTATGTTGCTACTTTTTTTAAAATTAGTTATTGGAATGAAATATGATTTAGAAGTGTTTGGAGTAAAACATATTCCAAATAGTGGAGGTGTTTTATTTTTAGGAAATCATGTATCTTGGATTGATTGGGCAGTTATTTTAATGAGTTGCCCAAGAGAAGTTAGGTTTGTTATATATAAACCAATTTATAATAAGTGGTATTTAACATGGATTTTTAAATTATTTAAAGCAATTCCAATATCAAGTGCCTCAAGCAAATCAACGCTTCAAACAATTGCAAAAGAGTTAGATAACGGAAGTGCGGTTGTCCTTTTTCCTGAAGGAGCAATTACTAGAAATGGACATTTGGGCGAGTTTAAAAAAGGGTTTGAAAAGATTTTAGAACTAACAACAACAGATGTAAAAGTTGTCTCTTTTTACATAAGAGGACTTTGGGAATCAATGTTTAGTAGAGCCAGTAAAAAGGTCAAAAATTCATCTAGAACAAATAGAGTGTCTGTTTCATTTTCAAAAGCTATATCAAAACAATCTGCAACTACATTAAGAATTAAAAAAGAAGTTATGACTCTTTCAAGATGTTCATGGCGTGAACATATTAGAAATCTTGACACTTTAACTCAAGAAATTTTTAAAAGACTAAAAGAAGTTGGTAGTAAGTTTATTTTTGCAGATTCTACTGGACTTGAATTAAGTGGAAATAGGTTTTTAACTGCGTCAATTTTATTTAAAAAAACCCTCAAAAAAAGAGTTCAAGAACAAAATGTTGGAATTTTACTTCCTTCTACAGCAGCTGGTGCATTTATAAATTTTTCAGTATTGCTGAAAGGAAAAACAGTTGTAAATATTAACTATACGGCACAAATTGAGCAAATAGTTGCTTCTTTAAATAAAGCTGATGTAAAAAAAGTGATTAGCTCAAAGAATTTTATTGAAAAACTAAAACTAAAAGGCATAGATTTAACAGCATTAGATAAAAGCTTTGAATTAATTTATGTAGAGGATTTAAAGGCAGAAATTTCAAAAATAAGTGGAATATTGACACTATTGTTTGTAAAATTTATGCCAACAAAGTTATTACAATGTTTTTATATAAAGAACATAAAAAAAGATGATACAGTAGCAATATTGTTCTCTTCAGGAAGCGAAGGAGTTCCTAAGGGTATTGAGTTAACAAGTGATAATATTTTAGGAAATGCTCAACAAATATCAGGTTTGTTAAATGCAGATGATAACGATATTATTATTGGTTCACTACCAATTTTCCATGCATTTGGAATAACTGTAACTACATTTTTGCCTTTAATTGAAGGAATAAAATGTGTTGCGCATCCAGATCCAACAGATGGATTAGGCATAGGAAAACTTGTTGCAAAATATAAAGGCACAATAATGGCAGGAACTTCAACATTTTATAGACTTTATACAAAAAATAGTAAAGTTCACCCATTAATGTTTGAAAGCTTAAGGCTAGTTGTTGCGGGGGCTGAAAAATTAAGAGAAGATGTTAGAGTGGATTTTAAGAAAAAGTTTTCAAAAGATATTTATGAAGGATATGGTGTGACTGAAACAACACCAGTTGCAACTTGTAATTTGCCAAATACACTATCTCCTGAATTTGAAGTTCAAACTGGTAGTAAAATAGGAAGTGTTGGATTGCCAATACCTGGTACTTTTGTAAAAATAGTTGACCCTGATAGTTTTAAAGAGCTAGAAGTTGGAAAAGAAGGAATGATTTTAATCTCTGGAATACAAGTAATGAAGGGCTATTTAAAAGATGAGCAAAAAACTTCAGAGGTTCTTAAAAATATAAATGGAAATATTTTTTATGTTACAGGTGACAAAGGTAGAATTGATGATGATGGTTTTTTAACAATTGTTGATAGGTATTCAAGATTTGCAAAATTAGGTGGTGAAATGATAAGTTTAGGAGCTGTTGAAGAAGGAGTTTCTAAGATTATATCAGAAGATGAGGATAGTCAGATTGATTTTGCTGCAACTTGTGTAGAAGATGAAAAAAAGGGAGAAAAAATAGTTTTACTAATTTCTAATATAAGCAAAGAAGAGTTAGATATTTTAAAACAAAAGATTTTAAAAAATTTTGATAATAAACTAATGATTCCATCTTTATATTATATAGTTGAAGATATTCCAAAACTAGGAACAGGTAAAAAAGATTTTAATAGCGTTAAAAAATTTGCTATAAATTTATCAAATCAATAAGCAATACAACTGTTTATTGAGTATAATAAAAATTAATTTTAGACTTTAAAGGGATGATTTATGTTAGAACTATCAAATGTTTATTTGTTTATTATGGCATCATTTTTATTATGTTTAGCACCAGGTCCTGATAATATCTATGTGCTAACTCAAGGTATGACAAAGAGTAAAAAAGCTGCGATTATCACAACTTTAGGACTTACAACTGGAATTATTATTCATACAAGTGCAGCCGCTTTTGGTATTTCTATAATTTTTCAAACTTCACAATTAGCTTTTGATATTGTAAAATACATAGGAGCTATTTATTTACTTTATATAGCTTTTCAAGCTTTTAAATATAGAAACTCCCCACTTGATTTATCGATACAAAATTCAACAAAAGAGCTTAAAAAGCTTTATATAAAAGGTTTTTTTATGAATGTGCTTAATCCGAAAGTTTCAATATTTTTCTTGGCATTTTTACCACAATTTGTAACACCTCAAAATGGAAATGTACCAATGCAGATGATTATTCTTGGAATGATTTTTATGGCATTAACAGTAATAACTTTCTCTTCAATTGGTGTTGCAGGAAATATTTTAAGTTCAAAACTTCTTGAAAAACCAAATATTGTGAAATATATGAATGTTCTTACATCTTTTGTGCTTTGTGGACTAGCTGTTAAATTGGCTCTATCTTCGAGATAGAGCTTTTATTTATTGCAAAGTAAATTAACAATCTTTTCTTGATTTGAACAAAAATCATCATTTTTCTCTATCAAAAATAGGTCTCTTGTTTTTCCTCTGCTTGTATATATTTTTGCACTTTCTATTTCAATATTAAAATCGTCAAATATTTTTGTAATATACGCTAAAAGACCTTTTTGATCTTTTGTTTTTATTTTTACAGATGCTAAAGATTGTGAATGATTATAATCAATTAAAACCTCATTTTTTTCAATTTTTGGGATTAGATGTTTTGTGTTTTTGTGCATATCAAAAGAGTCTTCGATAACATTTTTTACATATTCTATGGTGTTTTCATCAACTTTTTCACTAAAAGTTACTTCAAAACATTTTTTATTGTCAAATAATTTAAATATATTCATTGAAGCAATATTCAAAAACTCCAATTTCCCAAGCAAATAACCTAAGTTTAACGGAATGGCTTTGATTATTCTAATAATTAGAACTTCATCATTTATAATTTTGTAGCCAAATGTTTCAATCTCTTTTGCTTTTATGGCAAGTTCTAAAATTTCAGATGCTTTTAGCTGTAAGAAAATTTGATTTGATGATATATAGGATATTTTTTTCTTCATCATTAAAGGCAGTTCTTTA